>JAASSM010000081.1 GCA_021767885.1 bacterium
CTCGCGCGGCTCGAGCCGGATCTCCAGGCGACCCTTGGCCTCCGGCAGCGCCTGCACCGCATTGGTCGCCAGGTTCATGACGATCTGATGCCACTCCGTGCGGTCGATCTTCACGGGCGGGCAGTCCGGCGCCAGCACCGCCTCGACGACCACCGTGGCCGGCAGCGTGGGCTGCAGCAGGGCGAGCACGTCGCGGGTCATGGCCACCGGATCCTGCAGCGCCCGGCGGCGCTCGTGGCGCCGGCTGAAGGCGAGGATCTGGCGGACCAGGTCGCTGGCCCGCTGGCAGGCCGCGAGCGAGGCCCGCAGGTGGCCGGCCACCTCGTCCTCCGCCGGCACCTTGCCGAGGGCGAGCTCGGTGTTGCCCATGAGCGCGTAGAGCACGTTGTTGAAGTCGTGGGCGATGCCCCCGGCCAGCTTGCCCAGCGCCTCCATCTTCTGCGACTGCCGCATCTGCTCCTCGCGCTCGAGTTCGCTGGTGATGTCGCGCTTGACGGAGACGTAGTTCCGGATGTCGCCGGCGGCGTCGCGGACCGGCGAGATGGTGGCCAGCTCGACGAAGCGGCGGCCATCCTTGCGCCGGTTGATCATGCGCCCGCTCCAGGATTCTCCGGCGGCGAGCGTCCGCCACATGGCCCGGTAGAACTCCGCGTCGTGCTCGCCGCTCTGCAGCAGGCGCGGATTGCGCCCGCGCACCTCCGCCGCGGTGTAGCCCGTGGTCCGTTCGAAGGCCCCGTTGACGTACTCGATGCGGGCATGGACGTCGGTGATGAGCACCGATTCGTCGGACTGCTCGATGGCCGTCAGCAGCCGCTGACGCTCCAGGTCCTGGTCGCGGCGCGCCTCCTCCTCCTGCTTCTGCGGGGTGATGTCCTTGATGATGCCGAAGAAGAGGTCCCGCTCCTCGGTGGCCACCGCCACGGTCAGCTCGCCCCAGACCACCGCCCCGTCGGCGCGGCGGTACCGCTTCTGCATGGAGTAGGACCGCGTCTGCCCACGGACCACCCGCTCGAAGGCGGCGAGGTCGGAGGCGAGGTCGTCGGGGTGGGAGAGGTCGGCGAAGTGGACGCCGGCCAGCCCCCCGGGGCCATAGCCCAGGAGTTCCTCCGCCGCCGGGTTGGCCCGCGTGATCACGCCGTCGGCCCCGCCCATGACGATGGCCACCGGCACCTGCGAGAAGAACAGCTCGAGCTGGGACTCGCTGGCCACCAGGCGGCGCTGCGTGAGGATGGTGTCGGTGATGTCCACGGCCAGGGCGTAGTAGCCCACCACCTGGCCATCCTCGAGATCGGGAACGTAGCGGATGTCGAGCCAGTGGTGGGTGCCGTCATCGAAGGGGAAGTCCACGGTGAAGGCCTGCGGCTCGCCGGCCAGGACCCGCTGGACGCGGGGGAGCACCAGCGCATACCGATCCTCGCCGATGAGGTCGGACACGTGGCGCCCGATCATCTCCGCGGCCGGCCTCTGGAAGATCTCTTCATGATGGGCGTTGACCTGCTGGTAGCGCCCGTCCCTGCCGGTGTAGTTCACCAGCGCCGGCAGGCTGTCGATGAGCAGCCGGAGTCGCCGCTGGTGCAGCTCGAGCTCCCGTTCGCGGGTCACGTGCTCGGTGATGTCGCGGCTGTGGACGGCGACGGCGACCACGGCGCCCGATGCGTCGCGGACCGGCAGCAGCCGGTGGTCGAGGGTCCGGTCCTGGCGCTCGTCGCGAAAGGAGACCGGCAGGCCGATATCGACCACGCGCTGCACGTGCATCCGGCGGACGGCCGCCGATTCCGGGTCGAGGATCGCGAACGCCTGGCGTCCGAGCATCTCGGCGCCGGACGCGAAGCCGAAGCGGTCGGCCACGGCCTGGTTGGCCGCCAGGATGGTCCCGTCGATCCCCAGCAGGAGAGCCTTGTCCGGCTGGGCGTCGATCAGGGCGAGCAGGCTGTCCTGGGCGCGCTTGCGCGCGCTGATGTCCCGGGCCACCGAGATCACCATGTCCCGTCCCTGCTCACGGTAGCGGCGGGAGCGGATCTCCACCGGGATCCGCGTGCCGTCGCGGGCGATGAGGGTCATCTCGAAGAGGTGGTCGCCGATCGCGCCCAGGACCCGGGTGTCGGGCGCGACCCTCTCGGTCTCGTCCGCAGCGACGATGTCCAGGGGCCCGAGCCGCGTCAGCTCCTCGCGGGTGTAGCCGAGGCGGCGGCAGGCCTCCGCGTTCACCTCGCAGAACCGGAGCTCCTCCGCGGCGTCCTGGTAGGGATGGATGAAGACGAAATCGGCGGCGGTGTCGAGGAGCCGCTCGAAGCGCTCGTCGGCATCCTCGCGGTGGCCAGATTCCGCCCCGGCCGGCGCCTCCCTGGCCAGATCCAGGGCGCGCTGCAGGCGGGTCCGCTCCGCGCGGAGCTCGGCGTTCTGCTGCTCGAGCTGCTCGAGGCGGCGCCGCAGCGCGATCAGATCGTGGGCCTCGCAGGGCGTGGAGCGCGGATCGGCCACGTTGCTCGCTCCGAACGGAGGGGGGCCATGGGTTCGTGACATCTGTAACACGATGCCCCCTGGCCGAGCAAGCACCATACCGCGCAGCAATCGCCGGTGGCCGGAAACCGCACGGGGCGGACTCCCCTCTCGAGTCCGCCCCGTCGGGCTGCCGCAGCGGTCTGCAGGTCTTACTCGAGGCTGGCCGGTTCGCCCCACCGTCCGGCGAAGACGAACTGGCTCTGCGGCAGGCGCGGCCGTGGCGCGGTGTCACGCTCGCGCACGGTCTCGGGCAACGTCGCGGGATCGGCAGGGTAGCCGATGGCCAGGGCGGTGACCGGCTCGAAACCCCCGGGGATTCCGTACAGCTCCCGGGCCCGGTCCGGGAGGATCCCGCCCATCTGGTGGACCACCAGGCCGCGGGCGGTGGCCTCCACGGTGAGGTTGGCCGAGGCCAGGCCGATGTCGTGCCGGGCCACGGCATTGGGCTGGCCGTTGCGCTGGAAGGTGGTGCTGGCCACCGTCAGGACCAGGGCCGAAGCGTTCCGCGCCCACTGCTGGTTGGGCTCCACCAGGCAGGAGAGCAGATCGGCGAAGGCGGCCTCGTCCCCGCGCGTGGCCACCAGGTAGCGCCACGGCTGCTCGTTGTAGGACGACGCCGCCCACCGCGCCGCCTCGAAGAGGCTGCGCAGCGCGCCGTCCGGCAGCGGCCGCGGGTCCAGCCCGTAGGGGCTCCAGCGGGCAGCGAGCAGCTCGTGGATGGGGTGGTCCGGGGTGGCGCGCTTGACGTCGCTCATGGCGGTCACCCCTCCTGGGGCTGGGCGTCTTGCGCCCGCTCGTCCGCCCTGCGGCCTGGCAGCAACGCGGCCACGGTGAGACGGCCCGCGCCCACCAGCGCCAGGCCCGCGGTCACCACGCCCAGGGTCAGGGCGAACTCCATGCCCCCGTCCTGCACGCTGAACTTGCCCGGGTGCGCCACGAACGACGCCACCATCATGGTGAACACCGTGGGCCACAGCGCGTAGCGGAAGCCCACGCCGGCGATGAGCAGCAGCCCGCCGCCCACCTCGGCCACCGCGGCCAGGAGGGCCGACACCTGCGGCATGGGCACGCCCAGGCTGGCCAGGTAGCCGGCGAAGCCGTCGAGGCCGCCGAGGAGCTTGGGGGCCCCATGGTAGATGAAGACCACGCCGAGCATCAGGCGGATCAGCAGCAGGCCCAGGTCCTGCGAGGATATGCGGGTCATGATCGGTCCTTTCGCGTGGCTCCACTGTTCCTGACAGTGGAGATCTCGTCAGACGGACGACCTCACCGCAGCAGGTCGCCGAGCAGACGATCGAGCTGGGCGAGCTTGCGGTCGGTGAAGTGTGCGAACTCCCGGGCGATCAGCTCGCCCAGGGGCTGGTCGATGCCCGCGAGCAGCGTCAGGCCCGCGTCGGTGATGCGCGTGTGCACCACCCGGCGGTCCTCCGCGCAGCGCCAGCGCTCGATGAGCCCGCGCTGCTCGAGGCGATCGAGCAGCCGGGTGACGTCCGGCACCCGCTTGAGCATGCGCGCGCCCACCTCGTGGCAGGGCAGGTCCTCGCCCTGCGCCCCCCGCAGGATGCGCAGCACGTTGTACTGCGGCAGCGACAGGCCGGAGGCCTTGAACAGCGCCGCCCGCTCGCCCTCGATGTGCTCGCACACCTTCAGCAGCTTGACGGTGATCAGCTCGGCCTGGCGCAGGTCGAGGTCGGGCATCGGGGCCTCTCCGGTCGGATGTCCGGTTGCGGGCGTCGATCGCCCGGTGATCTGGGACGACAGTCTATGTTGAACAGTTAATTGTCGCAACAATTATTTATCGGCATACCCGTTCGTCCGCCACCGGCCGGCCCGTTCATGATATCATGGTGGCCGGTCGCTGCGGACAGATGCCGCAACTCGAGGAGCCCACCGTGCCGCCGATCCCCACCGCCTTCACCTCGCCCGCCTCGCGGCCGCGGTCGCGCGCCACGCTGCTCGGCGTGGTTCTCGCCGTGCTGGCCACGCCCCTGATGTTGCCCCTGACGGCCAGCGGCGCCCACCCCGCCACCGGACCCGCCGTCGCGGTCCCCACGCCCGGCCCCCGCCTGGTGGCCGAGTGGGAGCCGGCCCTCGGCAGCCTCGTCCGCTGGCCCCTGGGCATCCCCCTGGACCTGGTACGCCACCTCGCCGCCGACGACACCCTCTACACCCTGGTGGAGACCGCCGGCCAGGAGCAGCAGGCGCGCAGCACCTTCGCCAGCGCCGGCGTGGACCTCTCCCGGGTGCAGTTCATCCGCGGCGACGTGTGGAGCATGTGGACCCGCGACTGGGGTCCCCAGGCCATGTTCCGCGGCGACGGGGTCATGGCCTACGCCGACCCATGGTTCGACGGCTATCCCTGGGTGCCCGGATGCGACCCGCTGACGGGCGGCGGGGGCGTCCCGCCCACGCCCGCCCCGGTGGCCACGCCCTCCGTGCGGGCCGGCCGCGGCTACGACGAGGACGACGCCCTGCCCGCCGTGGTCGCCGCCCACCTGGGCGTCCCCCGCGTGGGCCTGGGCGCCTACCTCACCGGCGGCAACGTCATGACCGACGGCCTGGGCCTCGCCTGGTCCACGCGCCAGATGCTGGCCGAGAACGCTCCCTACCTGGACGAGGCCGCCTTCCGGCAGCGCGCCGCCGACGTGCTCGGCCTCGCCGATTTCCGGTTCACCATCGACCCCGAGGTCCACGGCATCCAGCACATCGATTGCTATGCCAAGCTCCTGGACGAGGAGACGGTCCTGGTCAAGGCGGTACCGTCCTGGCATCCGGAGCACGCATGCTGCGAGGAGGTGGCGGCGACGTTCGCCGCGTCGCTGACCACCTACAGTCGACCGTACACGGTGCACCGCATCGTCTGCCCGGCCTACGCGGGCGACGCCACCGCCGCCTACACCAACAGCCTGATCCTCAACCGCAAGGTCCTGGTGCCGCTGTTCGGGATCCCCGCCGATGCCGACGCCCTCGCCACCTACCGCGACGCCATGCCGGGCCACGACGTGATCGGCGTCCCCTACGACGGCTGGTACCACTACGACGCGCTGCACTGCCGGGTGATGGGCCTCTTCGATCCGGGCATGCTCCGCCTGCTCCACGCCCGCGTCGACCCCGTCCAGCCGGCGGGCCAGCCCGTGCGCATCGCCGCCTGGATCGACGACCGCTCCGGCAGCGGCCTGCCCGCCGGCGGCCAGGTGCTGCGCTGGCGGCTGGCCGGCGACCACACGTGGCAGCAGACGCCCCTGGCCGCCACCGCGGCCGCGGACTCCTTCGCGGCCTGGATCGACGCCCAGGCGCCGGGCGCCGAGGTGGAGTACCGCCTGTCCGCGACGGACGCCAGCGGCCGCATGGCCACCCTGCCCCGCGGCGCCGCGCCCGCGGCCTACCGGTATACCGTGGACGGGGCCACCGGCGTGGCGCCGGACCCGGACGCGGGCGTGGACCGGACCACGCGCCCGACCCTGTCCGCCCACCCCAACCCCTTCAACCCGCGCGTGGAGATCCGCCTGGCGGACCCGTCCGGAACGCTCGCCGGCACGGCCGTCACGGTCGCCATCCACGACCTCCGCGGCCGCCGCGTCCGCACCCTCCACGACGGGCCGCTGCCGGACGACGCCCGCCTCGCCTGGGACGGGACCGGCCAGGGCGGCCGCGCGCTGCCGTCGGGCGTCTACCTGGTCACCGCCCGCGGCGCCGGCCCGGCGGCGACCGTCCGCGTCGTGCTCCAGCGCTGACCGGCCGCCCGGCTCACCCCTCCGCGGCGCTGGCCGCAGCCGCCGGCGCCGGCGTCGCCCGGTCCGCCACCACGCGCCGCGGCGCCCGGTCCCCGCCGGCCACGCCCTCCGGCGAGAGGACCACCTGCCAGACCTGGTTCTTCCGCGCGCGGAAGGACCCGGCGCAGGAGAGCAGGTAGTAGGTCCACAGGCGGTAGAAGCGGGCATCCCGCGCGTCAGCCTCCGGCACGGCGCCGTCGCGAGCCATCGCCTGCCGGCTCGCCACCAGCTTCGGCCAGCGGGTGGTGAAGTTGTGATGCCAGGCCATGAGGGTGCGGTCGTAGTCCGGGCCGAAGCCGTGCCAGTCCTCCAGCACGAACCGGCCCTCGCTCGCCGCGGCGAGCTGGCGCACCGAGGGCAGCATGCCGTCGGGGAAGATGTAACGGTCCAGCCATGCCTCGCCACGCCGCACCGACGTGTTGCCGCCGATGGTGTGCAGCAGGAAGAGCCCGTCGGGTTCCAGGCCGCGGCGGACCACGTCCATGAAGCCCCGGTAGTTCCGCCACCCCACGTGCTCGATCATCCCCAGGGAGAAGATGCGGTCGAAGCGCTCGTCCAGCTCGCGGTAGTCCTGCAGCCGAAACTCCACCGGCAGGCCGCGCCCCAGCTCGCGGGCCACGTCCACCTGCTGCCGCGAGAGCGTGATGCCCACCACGCGGACATGGTGCTTCTCGGCCAGGTAGCGTGCCGCGCCGCCCCAGCCGCAGCCGATGTCCAGCACCCGCAGGCCAGGCGTGAGCTGCAGCTTGCGCGCCACCAGCTCCAGCTTGTGCTCCTGGGCCTGGTCCAGGTCGACGGCGTCGCGCCAGTAGCCGCAGCTGTAGATCATGCGGCGATCGAGCATGGCGCGGTAGAGGTCGTTCCCCAGATCGTAATGACGACCGATGGCCCGGCGGCTCCGGCCGGA
>JAASSM010000082.1 GCA_021767885.1 bacterium
AGGCCATCAAGGAGAAGGGCCTCGCCCGGGTGATCGGCATGCGCACCTGGGGCGGCTCCATCGGCATCGAGCCGCACCAGGACCTGGTGGACCGGGGCGGGACCACGCCGCCGCAGTTCGGACTCTACGGCCTGGCCTCGGGTGACTGGCTCATCGAGGGCTGGGGCGTCGAGCCCCACGACGTGGTGGCCAACCCGCCCGGCGCCGTGGTGGCCGGGGAGGATCCGCAGCTCCGGTACGCGGTGCAGCACCTGCTGGACCAGCTCGCCGAGCATGGCGAGCGCTGGGCGATCCCGCCGGTGCCGGCGTATCCGGACAAGAGCCGGCCGCGCATGAGCGGGGAGAACCGCTAGCGACGGCGCGACCCGCGGACCGCTCCCGGGAGGCCGGGAGCGGTCCGCGCCGGCCCAGCCGGCCGGGACGGGCCCGCCCCCCGGGAAAAATAAGATTGGCGCCCTCGGCGATGAGCAGCTACGTTGCCCACGCACCGGGCAGCCCGCCCGGCCCGCGGCGAACAACAGGGCCCCACCCTCAGCGGGGTCTCGCCGCCTGCAGATCTTCCCCCTTCTTGCCCGCAGCTGTTGTACTGGGTCGGAGACCAACCACCGTGCCCGCGTGCGTCCGTGCATGCCGGCCAGCGGTGGAGACCAGGAATTGCATGACCACGACCACGAACCGCACCACCGAGACGCCCACCACCACCTTCGATCAGTTCCCCCTCCATGACGCCCTGCGGCGCGGCATCCGCGACCTGGGCTTCATCGCCCCCCGGCCCATCCAGGCGGAGACCATCCCCGCCGGGCTGGAAGGCCGCGACGTGCTGGGCCTGGCCCAGACCGGCACCGGCAAGACGGCGGCCTTCGCCCTGCCGCTGCTGCAGCGCCTGCTGGCCGACCGCCGCCGCGGCGTCCGCGCCCTGGTGCTGGCGCCCACGCGGGAGCTGGCCACCCAGATCGCCGCCGAGATCCGCGAACTGTCGCGCCACACGCGCCTGAAGCTGGCCGTGATCTACGGCGGCGTGCCGCAGCACCGGCAGGTCAGCCGGTTGCGGTCGTACCCCGAGATCGTGGTGGGCTGCCCCGGCCGCGTCCTCGACCTCGTCGAGCAGGACCTGCTGCACCTCGACCAGGTGGAGACCCTGGTCCTGGACGAGGCCGACCACATGTTCGACATGGGCTTCCTGCCCTCCATCCGCAGGATCCTGCGGGAGCTGCCCGCGCAGCGGCAGAACCTGCTGTTCTCGGCCACCATGCCGCGGGAGATCCGCCGCCTGGCGGACGACCTCCTCCGCCGGCCCCACGTGGCCGAGCTGGCCCGCACCGCGCCGGCGGCCACCATCGACCACGGCCTGGTGCTGGTGGACGAGGGCCGCAAGCGCGACCTGCTCGAGCACCTGCTCGGCCAGCCGGACTGCGACTCGGCCATCGTCTTCACGCGGACCAAGCACCGGGCCAAGCGGCTGGCGAGGCAGCTGGGCAACGCCGGCTTCCGCGCCGTGGGTCTGCAGGGCAACCTGTCCCAGGGCCAGCGCGACCGCGCCATGGCCGGCTTCCGCAACGGGGAGTTCAACATCCTGGTGGCCACCGACATCGTGGCCCGCGGCATCGACGTGCAGGGCGTCTCCCACGTGATCAATTACGACGTGCCCAACACGGCGGAGGCTTACACCCACCGCATCGGCCGCACCGGCCGCGCGGAGCTCAGCGGCATCGCCTGCACCTTCGTCACCGCCGAGGACCATGCCTGGCTGCGGGCCACCGAGCGGATGATCGGCGCGCCCATCGCCCGCCAGCGGGTGGACGGGTTCGACCTCGGTCGGCAGCCGCGGCCACCGGTCACCGATCCCGAGCCGACCCGGTCCGGCCGCTCGGGGCGCTCGGGCCGGTCGAAGAGCCCGGAGCGCCAGGGGCGGTCCGGCCGGTCCCGTCGCTCGTCGGGTCGCCCGGCCCGGCAGCCGTCGGCATCGGCGTCGCCGTCGCCGTCCCCGGCGGAGTCCGCGGCGCCCGCGCCCCGGTCGCGCGGGGGGCTGGGCTCGGCCCGGCACCGGCGCGCGCGGCGCGAGTCGAGCAGCGGGCGCTGATCGCCGTCCGTCCCGACCACGACGCTCCGACCACGACACGCCGACCACCACACACCGACCGCGGGCTCGCCTGGGCCCGCGGTCGTCGTCTGCCGGCCGGGCGCGCGGCGGGTCAGCTCTCGAGCGCCTCGCGCACCTTGCGCAGCAGGTCCTGGTGGGAGAAGGGCTTCTGGAGCAGGGAGAGGCCGGGGTCGAGCTCGAAGTTGGTGTGGATGGCGTCCAGGCTGTAACCGCTGCTGAACAGGACGCGCACGTCGGGCCGGATCGCCAGCATGTGCTCGTGGACGGCCCGGCCGCCCAGCTCGGGCATCACCACGTCGAGGATCGCGAGGTCGATGGCGTCGGCGTGGGCGGCGAAGATCTGCGCGGCCTCGCGGCCGTCGGCGGCGGTCAGGACGGTGTAGCCCGCGCCCTCGAGGATGGACCGCGTCAGGTCCCGGACCATGGTGTCGTCCTCGGCCACCAGCACGGTCTCCGTGCCGCCCGTCGGCTCGGGCTCGCCGTGGTCCTCGCGCGCCGTGGCGGGGCTGTCGACCTCCGGCAAGTAGATCCGGAAGGTGGTGCCGCGGCCCGGCTCGCTGTAGGCGTGGATGAAGCCGCGGTGCTGCTTGACCAGACCGTAGACGGTGGCCAGGCCCAGGCCAGTGCCCTTGCCCGGCGACTTGGTGGTGAAGAAGGGCTCGAAGACGCGTGCGAGCGTGGCCCGGTCCATGCCCTCCCCGTTGTCCGCCACCGCGATCTGCACGTAGCGTCCGGGGCGCGCCCAGGTGTGGACGCGGCAGTACTCCTGGTCGAACCGCGTGTTGCTGGTGGAGATGGTGAGGGAGCCCCCCTCCGGCATGGCGTCCCGGGCGTTGATGCACAGGTTCATGAGCATCTGCTCCACCTGGCCGGGGTCCGCGCGCACGGTGCCCAGGTCCGGGCCGGCCACGATCTCCAGGGCGATGTGCTCGCCGATCACGCGCCGGAGCATGCGGGCGATCTCACCGATCACGTGGTTGAGGTCCACCGTCTGCATCTCCAGGACCTGGCGGCGGCTGAACGCCAGCAGCTGCTGCACCAGGGTGGCGGCCCGGGCGGCGGCCTTCATCATCTGGTCCAGGCTCTGGCGCAGGGGCGAGCCCGCCTCGGCATCGGCCACTGCCAGCTCGCCGTAGCCGCTGATCACCTGCAGGAGATTGTTGAAGTCGTGGGCGACGCCGCCGGCGAGCTGGCCCACGGCCTCCATCTTCTGGGCCTGGCGGAGCTGGGCCTCCAGCCGCTCCCGCTCGGCGGCGGCCTGCCGGCGGTCGGTGACGTCCTCGAGGATGGCCATGATGCCGGTGACCTCGCCGTCGGGACCGCGCAGGGGGGCGGCCGAGAGGCTCACGACGAGCGGGCTGCCGTCGCGCCGCTGGCGGCTGGTCTCCACCTGGGAGATGGCGTGGCCGGCGGCCACGCGGGCGATGAGCCGGGCCGACTCGTCCCCGCGGTTGCCCTCGTGCTCGTCGCCCAGGTCCGGCAGATAGCAGCCGAGCACCTCGTCCGCCGACCAGCCCAGCATGCGCTCGGCGGCGGGGTTCCAGCTCCGGATGTGGCCCGATGGCGACAGGCTCAGGATGGCCAGCGGCGAGGCCTCGATCACCGCCCGCTGGGCGGCCTCGCTACGGCGCAGCGCCTCCTCGGTCTGCTTCGCCTCGGTGATCATCTCGGTGTAGATGACGATCCCACCGATGGACCCGTCCGGCGCGTACCACGGCCGGCACTCCCAGCGCGTCCATTCCTCGCTGCCGTCCGGCCGGACGAACCGGTCGAGGTCCTCGCCGACCACCTCGCCGGCCAGGGCGCGCTGGTGGGCGTCGCGCCACTTCTGCGGCAGATCGGGGAACACCTCGTAGTGGTGCCGGCCGATGATGTCGACACCCTCGAGGTCGTATTCCTGACGGTAGCGCTGGCTGACGTAGACGTAGTTGAGGTCGCGGTCGTGGATGGCCACGGCGCTGCGCATGTGCTCGATGATGTACCGCATCAGGTCGCGGCTGTGCTCGAGCTCCTCCGCTGCTCGCTTGCGGTCGGTGATGTCCTCGATGGCGCCCATGATGCCCACCACCTCGCCGCGGGCATCGCGGATGGGGGCGGCCGCCAGGTTCCCCGTGAAGAGCGAGCCGTCCTTGCGCTGGCGGACCACCTCGACGCCCTGGAGACCCTCGCCCCGGGCGAGCTGGTCGCGGAAGCGCCGGTACTCCTGCCGGTACGCGTCGGGAACGATGGGCAGCGGATGGCCGAGGACCTCCTCCGCCGTCCAGCCGAGCATGCGCTCCGCCGACTCGTTCCAGGTCTGGACGTTGCCGTCCAGATCGATGCCGAAGAGCGCCACCGGTGAGCAGGTGACCATGGCCGCCTGGAGCGCCTCGCGCTCGCGCAGCGACTCCTGCCACCGCTGGCTGCGCTCGGCCAGCAGGAAGACCTGTGCCACGAGCACGAACGCCAGCGGGAAGAGGACCAGCACCACCGGGCCCACCTCGCGCAGGATGGCGGTCCCCATGCCCGGGACCAGCATCTGCAGGACCATCATCGCCACGTGGGCCAGCAGGCCGGCGGCGAACAGGCCGAGCGGCGAGACCCAGGCCTCGTCGCGGCGGCGCAGCCGGTGCCAGAGAGCGCCGACGAGGGCGGCCTCGAGGATCACCGCCACGCCCGCCACCTGACCGGCCCCCCCGAGCACGAGGCGATACGCGGCGCAGGCGGTCGCGGACACGGCGGCGGCGAGGGGGCCGCCGAACAGGCCGGCCACCAGCAGCACCACCGAGCGGCCGTCGTAGATCACGCCGGGCGCGAAGGTCACCGGCGTGGCCATGCCGATGATGCCCACCGCGCCGAACAGCAGGCCGGTGGCCAGCCCGTAGGTGCGCCGGTGGCCCGCCAGCTTCTCGCCCAGGGGGCGCAGCGCCACCGCGAGCACCACGAGCAGGGCCAGGTTCTGGACGAACTGCAGGATCATGGGCGGCTCCTCCGCGGAGGGCGGTCCGACGATGCCGGCGGCCGGACGGCGCAGTTCCGGATGGCGGCGATGAGGTCCTCGGCCGGGACGCCCTTGGCCAGGTACGCGCTCGCGCCGGCGGCGCGCATGCCCTCGGCGACGGAATGGTCGGTGTGCATGGAGAGGGCGACCACCCGGACGTCGGGTTGCGCGGCGAGGATCCGGCGCGTGGCCTCCACGCCGTCGAGTCCGGGAAGATTGACGTCCATCACCACCACCTGGGGGTCGAGGCGGCGCGCGAGGTCCACCGCGTCCTGGCCGTCGGCCGCCTCGCCCACCACGACGAGGTCGTCCTCCGACTCGAGGAGCTCGCGCAGGCCCTCGCGCACGATGCGGTGGTCGTCGACGATGAGCACGCGGCAGGCGGTCGGTCCGGTCGTCTCCAGGCGGGCGACCCCGGCCTCGCGGTCGGACGCCGTCGCGACGGTGGCCGTCCCGTGCGCCGTCTCCGCCTCGCCTCCGGCGGGAGCCTCCGGGGCCACGGCGTCGGGTGCCGCCGCCTCCGCCTCCGCCGCCGTCTCCGCCGTCTCCGCCTTCGCCGCCTCCGCCGGTGCGGCCGCCGATGTAGGCCAGCCGTTCCTGGATGCTAAACAGGCCGAAGGTGGTCTCGCCGGCGGCGCGGCGGTGCAGGCGGTCCGGATCGACGCCCGCGCCCTCGTCCAGGACGGTCAGGGCGAGGCGCGCCTCGCCCGTCCGCGCCAGCTCCACCGCGGCCTTGCGGACGCCGGCGTGCTTGATGGCGTTGAACAGGAGCTCGCGGACGCACTCGAAGAGCAGGAAGCGGGTCTCCTCGACCCGCGGCTCGGCCCCGGGGTCGGCCCGCAGCGCGACGGTGAACCCGTGGTGCTGCTGCATGCGTGTCGCCAGCCAGCGGAGGCCGCCCACCAGGCCCGCGTCGTGGAGCGCCGGGGGGCTGAGGTCCAGGGTCAGGTCCCGCGAGGCCTCCAGGGCGTCCTCCAGGATGCTCTGCACGCTGGCCACGGTGGTCTGGAACCTCGGCGGTGGGAGCTCGGGCCGCAACCGGCCGAGCTGCATGCGGGCGGTGACGATGAGTTGCTGGAGGTGGTCGTGGAGGACGGCCGCGAGGCGGCGGCGCTCGCGCAGCTCCGCCTGGCTGAGCTGGCTGGCCAGGGCCCGCAGCTGGTCGGCCTGGGCGCGGACCTCGCCGGTGCGCTCGGCCACGCGCTGCTCGAGGTCCTCGGTGGCGCGCTTGAGTGCCTCCTCGGCCGCCTTGCGCTCGGTGATGTCGCGGCTGACGCCCACCAGGGAGCGGGCGGCGCCCTGCTCGTCGCGGATCAACCGGCGGCTGTCGCTGAACCAGCGGTACTCGCCGCTCTTGACCCGCCAGCGGTACTGCATGGGTTCCAGGGGCTCCTCGCCGGCGATCACCCGGTCGAGGTAGGCGCGGACGGCGGCGCGGTCGTCGGGGTGCAGGCGGGCGAACGCGTCCTGTGCCCCGAGCTCGGCGAGCTCCGCGGCGGTGAACCCGGTGAGGCGTTCCTGGGCCGGGCTCATGTAGACGTAGCGGCCGGTGTCCAGATCGAGCTGGTGGATGCCGTCGCGGGAGTTCTCCAGGATGAGGCGCAGCCGCTCCTCGTTGCGGGCCAGGGCGCGGTGGATCTCCACGTGGTCGGTCACGTCCCACGCCAGGACCAGGGCGGCGGGGCGGTCGTCCGGGCCGGCGGGCAGCCGGACGATGCGGTGATCCCAGCGCGCGTCCGGCTTGCCGGGGACCGGCAGCGGGTGGCCGGTGCCGTCGTGCGGCTCGCCGGTCCGCAGCACGCGCTCGATGAGGTCGGCCGTCGCAGCCGCCTCCGGGCCCGCGAACACGTCGCGGTAACGCCGGCCCGGCATGGGGACGTCCGGCCGCAGCGCCTGGTAGGCCGCGTTGACCAGCGTGAAGCGGAGGTCCGGGGCCTGCAGGACGGCGATGCAGATGCCGGCGTTGTCCAGCAGCGTCTGCAGGAAGCGGCGATGGCGGGACTGGGCCGCCTCGCTGCGGCGCAGGGCCTGCTCGGTCGCCTTGCGCTCGCGCAGGTCCACGCCGATGC
>JAASSM010000083.1 GCA_021767885.1 bacterium
CCGGGAATTCCTCGCCCTGCAGATCTACGCCATGCACGATCGCATCTACGCATGATCCGGAAGAACCCCCTGAGCGATACATTCCATCAAATCGCCAGGATCCCGGTTCGGAGCGTCTCCGCCCCTGATCGCGACGGGACGGGGACCGGGCGTCGCGAGGCGATGGGACCGGGCGAGCCCCCGGGGTCCAACCTGGCCACACCCAGCGGCCACGCCCAGTGGCCCCTCGTCATCACCGCCCCCCGCCCCCGACCGGCACCAGGTCGCAGAAGATGGGGGCGAAGGCCACGTCGGCGCGGTCGTCCGGGATGGGGGGCAGCTTCTCGAGCACGGCGGGCGCCAGGTGGGCGTCGGTGGCCGTGCGGAAGGCGGGCATGAGGTTGCGCAGGATCATGACGTGCTCGCCGTCGAGGAGGGCGACGGCGTCGTAGCGGACGTCGAAGGTGCCGGTGGGGTCGTGGATCTCCACGCGTTCGCGGAGCCGGCCGTCGGGCTCGTGCACCTCGTAGCGGCAGACCATCCCCGGCGGCAGCTCCTTCGCGAAGAACGACGTCCGCACCCGCAGGCTGCCGTCGGGCTGCCACTCCAGGCCGCGGATCACCGGCTCGTGGGGCGAGAGCTTCTGCGCCCTGAACCGCACCTCGTCGCCCACGATGCTGTAGCTGCGGTACTCGAGCTCGGCCAGCTCGGCCTCGGTGCGGCGGTGGGCGGGGAACTCGCGGGTCACCACGCGATCGACGCGCCCGTCGGGTCCGCGCCACTCCAGGCGGTAGGCGTCCCGGGCGGCGGCCAGCACCACCTGGTCGCCGGTGACCGGGATGGCGGTGAACCAGGGATTGTGCTCGGCCACCTCGTCGCGGGCGCCGCGATCCTGATGGTGGGACTCCCGCTCCCGGCTGAAGAAGCTCGCGGTGCGCGCGCCGTCGGCGTCGTGCAGGGCGGCGTGGAAGGTGCTGAGGAACTGGCCCGGCTGGTCGCTGTGGTGCGATTCCACGTAGGTGGCGAACCAGCCGTCCTCGGTCTCCGCCACGACGCTGGCCCAGGCGTTGGCCGCGAGCTGCCAGCGGCCGCGGGGCGTGCCGTCCACCGCCACCGTCTCCACCCGCGTGGGATAGCCGTGGCTGATGGCCAGGTCGCCGTCACGCCGCGCCATGATCATCACCGGCATGCGGATCTCCCCCGGCCCGTCGCCCTCGCGCAGGATGGTGTCGAGGTGCTCGCCGTCGCGGCTCATGACCAGCACGTGGCAGAGCTGCGGGTCCAGGAGGTAGAGGCGGCCCTGGTGCAGCAGGACGTTGCGCTGGTCGAGGTAGCTGACCAGCGGCGCCTGGGGATCGTCGGGGTCGATGCGCCAGCGCTCGCGGATCTCCAGGCGGCGGACCACCGGCGGCTCGGTGGGGCAGACGATGGTGGGGGGCGAGGCGTCGGTGGCCGCGCCAGCGTCGGTGGCCGCGCCGGCGTCGGCGGCCGCAGGGACGCCGGCGGCCGCAGCGTGCGACGCCGGGACCGGACCGGTCACCAGACCAGCGACCAGGCCGGCGAACAGCGCGAGGGTGAGCAGCCTCGAGGGCAGACCCGGCCGCGGGACGACCCCGCCGGCATTCGACCATGGGCGTCCGTTCGACCATGGGCGTCCGTTCGACCATGCGCGTCCGTTCGAGCATCGGCGGGCGGGCGAGCAGTGGATCGTCATCGGTCTTCTCCCTGGTTCGAGCGTGCCTGGTCCGGGCCGGGCCCGGAGGTCTGCCGGCGAGGGCCCCCCGGGGGGCACCGACGCCGGACCCGGAACCGCGCCGGCGGTCAGAATCCGGTGCGGAGGCCGAGACCCGCGCCGCCGTCGGGCGCCCGGAAGGCCGCCAGCTCCGCGGGCGCCGGACCATCGGCGCCCGGCGCGTCGGCGGCATCCGGTTCGCCGTCGTTCCCGCCGCCCCCGCCGCGCGCGATCTCCATGATCAGCGCGAGGCCGATGGACACGGCGCCGGCGATCATCAGGTGTTCATGGGCATCGGTGTCGATGACGACGTCCACGTAGCCCTCGCCGTGGCGTTCGTGGTAGCGCGCGGTGTCGTCGGTGGTGCCCTTGAGGATCGCCCCGGTGACGACGAGCGCGAGCCCGGCCCCGGCCAGCGCCGCCTGGGCCAGCCGCGGCGGGCCGGAGCCCGAACCGTCGTCGGCGAACTCGCTGCTCGCGCGAGCCGGGGCCACGGTGGAGATGGAGATGCTGGAGACGACGGCGAGGCAGAAGACCAGACCGCCGGCGAGCGGTCGGGACCGGAGGCTCGAGGCGAGCATGAAAGACCTCTCCGGGATGGCAGGATACGGTTCGCGATGCCCGCATCATCCCGGAACGACACCGCGATGTCAATCGCCCCCCAGCCGCGGCCCCGACCGCCGCACGAACCGGTTCAGCGCCACGGTCTGCGAACGGGTCAGCGTGGTGAGGTCCTGGTCGCGGTCGCGGCCGAAGAGGTGCAGGCAGTGGCCCGCGAGGACGGGGTTGAGCTCGTCGTGGTTCAGGCCGGCCACCGCGTCGCCCTCCAGGACACAGACCCGCGTGCCGACCGAATCCCGCTCCACCGCCACCACGCCGTCGAGGACGCGCACCATGCCGCCAGCGGTGTAGACCTCGAACGCGGCGCCGTCGAACCGCTCGCCGGTGCGGATCAGGAGCCGGCCGTGGCGCAGGTTGGCGCCGGTGGTGCGGTCGAACCAGCGGCCCACCGGCGCGGAGAGCTCCAGCTCCGAGTCCGGCGCCAGCTCCAGGGCCAGGGTCCGCGCCGCGGTGATGGCGACCCCCGCGCGGGGCGGCGTGCGGATCTGGCCGCCGCGGGCGAGGAGGCCGGCGAGGTCCTCCTGCTGGTCGGGCAACTGGCCGCCGTCGAGGACCACGCGGGCCTGGCCCAGCAGCGCCACCTGCCAGTCCGCCCCGCGGTTGCCCACGGCCACGGCGATCACCGCGGCGATGGCCAGCGCGAGCAACGCCAGGCCGAGGAAGAAGCGGCGGCGGGAAGGCGGGGGAGGCGTCGGGAAGGGAGGGCCCCCCGGGGGGCCCCCGGGGGGGCCCTCGCGGCGCGTCGGCGTCGCGTCTTCGCCGGACCGGCCGGGCCATGCGTCGCGGTGGCCGCGGGGCCGGTCGTCATGGTGATCGTGCGGATCCATGCATGCCCTCCGCGTTGAGGCGAGGTCGCGCCCGGTCGGACCAGATCCGCCCGGTCAGACCAGATCCCCCCGCAGCGCGCGCCAGCGCCAGGCCACGGCCCAGGCCAGCCAGCAGATCGCCGCGAGGATGCCGGCCGCCACGCGCGTCTCCGGCCACAGGAGCAACGCATGGAACAGGAAGAACGGCAAGATCGCCGCCGGCTGCAGCGTGCCGGTCCGGCCAGTCCGTCTGATCAGCGTGATCAGCAGGAGCTGCGCCGGCGCGGCGAAGACCGGCAGCGCCAGCAGGTGGGCCGGCGGCAGGGGGAAGTCCAGCGCGGAGCCGCCCACGGTGATCGACGGCAGCGTCCAGGCGCCCACCACCGACAGCCCCCAGAGTCCCGCCGACACCGCGATCTGCAGCCCCACCGTCCACGCCGCCGACCACCAGCCGGCGCGGTGCAGGTCGCGCCGCGCCACCAGGCCGCCGAGGGGTCGGGTCCGCAGGGACTGGAACACGCCCGCGGCGTACGTGGCCGCGAGGAAGGGCAGGCCCGGGAACCAGCCCACCATCGCGTCGTCGGCGGGCCGGAGCTGCTGGCGCGCGTCGAAGTAGCCCAGGATCACCACGAGCGCGACGAGCGACAGTTCGGACGCGAGCACTCCGGCCCGGCTCCGTGGCACGCCGGCCATCAGCCAGGTGGCGGCGGCCCCGCCGGCCAGGGCCCGGGAGCGGCGACCACTCGCCATGGCGCGCGCCGACCACTCGACGACCGCCTGGAGCGGGCCTTCGCCCACGCGTCCGGGGGCACCCGCGCGGCCGCCATCCCGGCCGCCAGACCGCTCGCCGGTCCGCTGCCGCTGCCGATGATACCGCGCCAGGCGCTCCCGGTCGCGGATGTCGCCCAGCGAGAGGTACGGCACCCCGACCAGCCGGCGGTGACGGCCCCGCGAGAGGATCACCGGCACGGCCAGCGCCACCACGACGACCAGCGTCGCCACGACCGGCCATGGCCGCGTCAGCATGGCGGAGACCTGCGCCCCGGTGACCACGTCGCCCGCCACGGCGGCAGCGAGGATCACCGCCATCGGCCCCGCGGCCACGGCCCAGGGCGAGCCGGGCGCCAGCAGCGTCAGCAGGAGCACCGCGCCGTAGACCGCGGCCGTGGTCGCGGCCACGGTCCCGGCCAGGAGCACGGTCCCGGCCACGCCCACCGTCCCGCTCGCCATGGCCGCGATCGCGGGCTGGGCCAGCGCCAGCACCGCCCCCGCCGCCGCGAGCACCCCCGCCACCACCGCGTGCTGGATCAGCAGGTGGCGCCGCAGACCGGGCAGGTGGAAGCTCACCGGCAGGGCGAGCAGCTCCCGCTGGCCGGTGCCCAGCAGCAGGGCCACCCCGCAGGCCAGCGCCAGCAGGACCACCAGGGCGGTGGGGATGGCGGTCGGGGTCCCGCCGGCGGATCCGGCCGCGGCGGACCGCAGCAGCACCACCAGCAGCACGGCCAGGAACGCCACGCAGGTCACCAGCAGCTCGCGGTTGCGCAGGCAGAGACGGGAGATCAGCAGCGCCGCGCTCACGACCGCACCTCCTGCGTCTGCGGCGCGGCCGGGCCGGCCACCTCGCCGGTGACCAGCAACCGGTAGATGGCCTCGAACCCCAGGTTCCGGATCTCGGCGCGGCCGCCCAGCGAGGCCACCTCCGCGTCCAGCGCCGCCCGGTCCGCGTTCTGCAGGACGACCACGGCGCTGGCCGCGTCGCGGACCACGTGGCGCACCCCGCTGAGCGGCAGGTGGGCGGGCAGATGGCCATCCGGGCCGGACAGCCGCACCTCCCAGAACGACTCCCGCAGCTCGTCCAGCGGGGCGAAGCACCGCACGGCGCCGCCGGCGAGGACCAGCACCTGGTCGATCACCTTCTCCACGTCGGTCAGGATGTGGCTGCTGATCAGGATGGTGCGGGGCTGCTCCTGGATCAGGTCCATGAGCAGGTCCAGGACGTCCTGGCGGGCGATGGGATCGAGGGCGGAGGCGGGCTCGTCCAGCAGCAGCAGGTCCGGCCGGTGGGCCACGCCCAGGATGATGCCCAGGCCCTGCCGACGGCCGGCCGAGAGCGCGCCCACCTTCTGCCGGCGCGACAGCTCGAAGCGGTCGCCCAGCGCGGCCGCCAGGTCCGCATCCCAGCGGGGCTGATGGGCCCGCGCCAGATCCATGGTCTCGCCCACGGTGAGCCAGTCCAGCAGCTCGGTCTCCTGGTTCACGTAGCCGATCCGCGCGAGGCGCTCGCCGTCCAGGTCCAGGGTGCCGGCGCCGAGGGTCTCGGCGCGGCCGCCGCTCGGAGGCAGCAGGCCGGCGATGGTCTTCAACAGGGTGGTCTTGCCGCTGCCGTTGGGGCCGAGGACGCCCACCACGTGGCCGGCGGCGACGTCCAGGGTGACCCCGTCCAGCGCCGGCGTGCGGCCGTAGCGGCGGGTGACGTGGTCCAGGCGGACCACGGGGGAATCGATGGTGCTGCTCATGCCGGGTTCTCCTCGTCGCGGCGGAGGGTGTCGAGATGTTCGCGCAGGAGCTTCACCGTGCGCGTGGGCGAGACGCCGAGCTGGACGGCGAGGCCGGCGGCGTCGCGCAGGGCGTCGGAGAGGAGCTGCTCGCGCGTGGCCGACAGGTCGCCGGGGCTGGCGCCGGCCACGAAGATGCCCACGCCCTTGCGCCGCTCCACCAGGCCCTCTTCCACCAGGTAGCCGTAGGCCTTGCTGACGGTCATGGGATTGATGCGCAGGCGGGACGACAGGCCGCTCACCGACTCGAGCTGGTCGCCGGGCGCGAGCTGGCCGGCGGCGATCTGCAGCCGGATCTGCTCCATGAGCTGACGGTAGATGGGGACGCTGCCTGCGGGGTCGATCTGGATCACGGGTCCGCTCCTGGCCGTGTTACTATATTAGTTGCGTAATATAGTAGAACGACCAGGGGCGGGTCCGCAAGCGGAAAATCGAGAGGTCGGCCGTGATCTCAGCGGACCGCGAGATCCTGCCGCCGCCGCTCGGCCGCCGCCGCGGCCTCCGGCTGGCCCTGGGCGCGCCAGGCGCGGGCGGCGCGGCGGAGGTAGCGGTCGGCCTGGGCCGGGTCGCCCTGCTGGACCGAGATGCGCGCCAGCAGGTCGAGGGCCTGGGCCACGCCGCGGCCGTTGTCCAGGGAGCGGTCGAGGGCCAGGGCGCGGTGGGCCAGGGGGAACGCGGCGTCCGCGTCGCCCCCCGCGAGCCGCAGGCCGGCCAGGGTGTAGCAGGTGGTGGCGATGCCGGCGCGATGGTCGGCGGCCTCGTGCATGGCCAGGGCGCGCGTGAGGAGGTCGGCGGCGGCGGCGGTGTCGCCGGCGGCCATGGCCACCTGGCCGAGGTCGTGCAGCAGGACGGCGCGCTCGGCGCCGGGGTCGGGCCCCACCAGGGCGAGCGCCCGCTCGAGCCACGACCGGGCGGCAGCGGGGTCGTCCCCGCGCAGGGCGACCACGCCCAGGCCGCCGCAGGCGCGCGCCGTGAGGTCCGGGCGGATCAGGTCCTCGCACACCGCGAGGGCCTCGGCGAACCGCGCCGCGGCCGCGTCGGGCTGGTCCAGCGCCAGCCGGACGTGGCCCAGGTCGATGAGGGTCTCCGCCACGCCGGCGCGTCGGTCCACCGCGGCGTGGAGCTGCAGGGCGCGCTGGAAGAACACCGCGGCCCGCTCGTGGCGGCCGTCGCGGCACTGGTCCAGGCCCAGCTCGCGGAAGCGGAGCGCGGCGTCCTCGCTCGCCGGGCGCGGCGCCGCCGATCGTGGCAGCGAGGAGCAGCCGGCGGTCACCGCGCAGACGGCGAGGACCGCGACCAGGGCGAGCCGACTCGCCGCGACGGCGACGCGCCGGCGGCCGCGAGCGCGACCGACGCCCGGACCGGGGGCGGACGACCAGCGCGGACCCTGGACCAGCGGCGCCATGCTACCGCTCCTCCCGTCGGTGGCCGGTGTAGA
>JAASSM010000084.1 GCA_021767885.1 bacterium
CCGGCATGCAGCCGGACCAGGTACACGCCACTGGGCATGGCGCGGCCGGCGCCGTCGCGGCCGTCCCAGGCCACGGCGTGGGATCCCGCCTCGCGGTGGCCCGCCACCAGGGTGGCCACGCGCCGGCCGGCGAGGTCGTGGACGGTCAGCGTCACCGCGGCCGGCGCGGGGAGTGCGAAGCGGACCGTGGTGCCGGGATTGGCGGGGTTGGGCGCCGGGGCATGCAGGCGGACGGGTCCGCCGGCCGTCGCGGGCGCCTCGCCCGGGACGCCCAGGGCGGTGTCCACGCGCGGCCAGTCCGCCATACCGGCCCGGGGCCAGACCACCTCCTGGCCCGCGGTGTTGAGGAAGCGGAAGCCGGTCCCGTAGAGGCCCTCGTCCGTCAGGGTCACGGTCACCGTGTAGGGCACGCCGGTGGTGAGGTCGCCGTCCCCGGCGGTCAGGGCATGCTCGTCGAGGCGGCCGCCGGGATCGCGGAGGCGCAAGGTGGCCGCCAGGGGCGCATCGGCCTCGGCATCGGCGTAGACCACGGTCCAGGTGACCGGCGTGCCCGGGACCGCCACCGCGGGCTCGCAGGCCGCGTCGCGCAGACTCGGCCGCTGGTTGGCGTCGCGGGCCTGCCAGGTGTCCGAGCCGAACCCGGTGCCGCTGTCGTAGGCGATCCAGAAGTACCCCAGTTCACCGAAGCCCACCCCCCAGCTGTTCTTCACCAGCCACGCCCCGCGGCCGTCGTCGTAGCCGACGATGAGCACCGAGTGGCCGCCATCGGACTCGCTGACGCCGTCCCAGCGGTAGATCCCGTCGGTGTAGTCGTAGAAGTCCAGGTAGACGGTGTAATTCGTGACCAGGGGGCCGTCCTGCAGGGCGGCGTTGATGGCGTCGACGTCGATGACCCCGGCGGTGACCTGCACGTAGTCGCCCAGGTAGACCATGCGCTCCAGGGCGTCGTCGCAGGCCTCGCGGCAGGGGATGCGGTCGTCCGCCTGGTAGGGGAAGCAGGCCTCGTCCGGCGCGCCCTCGGTGCGCAGGAACTCCAGCGCGTCGAAGCACCAGCCCCCGCTGCAGCTGCCGAGATCCACGCAGGAGAGGACGTACTGCTCGCTGAGGTCCAGGCCGGGGATGGGCGCTCCCTGGTGCTGCATCCACCAGGTCTCGGTGGCGGCCACGGCGGAGAAGAGCCAGCACGAGCCGCAGTCCCGCTGGTCGCGCACCCGCGTGATCCAGTTGCCGCCGTTGTCCCGCCAGTCCAGGGTCAGGGGCAGGTCCGTACGCTGGCGCTCGAGCGGGCCCACCCAGTCGGTGGGCATGGGCGAGCCGTTGCGGAGCGTGCGCTGGGCGGGGGTCAGGCCGGTGTCCGCTGTGCCCTCATCGGCCAGCGCCGGGCCGGCCGCGCCATGCGGCAGGCCGGACAGCGCCACCGCGATGGCGAGCATGACCGCCCAGCGCGGCAGCGGAAGGGACCGGCGGACGGTCGGTGGTCGCATGGTTCGGTGCCTCCAAGAGGGGTGGTGTGGGCGTCGGCCCCGGGCCGGCGCGGGATGACCCGGACCCCCGGAGGGCCCGGTCACCGGTTCGACGAGCAGGCGATGCGGCCGGCGGGCCGTGGCGCTCAGACGAGCTCCAGCCAGGAGAACCACAGCGGGTGGTGCTCCTTGTACCAGGTGAGGACCTCGCGCAGGACCGCCTGCTGCTCGGGGAAGATGACGTCGTCGGCGATGGCATCGAACCGCAGCCGGATGCCGTCCTCGCCGAAGTGCTCCAGGGCCTCCGAGCACAGCGTCTGCAGCTCGTTGCGGATGCGGCCGGAGTCGGAGATCTTCACCGCCCGCCGGGTCCAGTCCTCGCCGCGGAAGAAGCGGATCAGCAGCGGGTTGCAGACCAGGGGCCGGACCTCCGCCTCCTCCATGAAGCGCAGGGTGAGCTTGACCTGCTTGCTGCCGCGGGGCGTGGACAGGCGCACGGTGACCCGGTAGGTGTCCGCGTCGAGGGTCTCCACGCCGGGGGCGCCGGTGTAGGGGTCGTCCAGCATGAAGCCGGCCAGGGCCATGACGTCCCACTTCTTCCTCGGCAGGAAGTCATCGGCCGAGAGGACGCGCTTGCCCAGGGGGATGCCGGCGTCGCGGGCCTCGCGGATCCACTCCTGGTAGCGGGTCTCCATGTCCGCGTCCACGTCCTCGCCCAGGACCGCGGCGAGCTGCTTGCGGAAGTCCGGCGCCTCGGCGTCCAGGTGCATGATGCGCGCCTCCTTGTCCCAGGGCAGGGCGAACCGGGAGGTCAGCACGGCGAGGGAGATGTCCAGGTCCAGGATGGGCGCCAGGCTGGCCGCCTGCATGGCCTCGGCGCTGGCCGCGTAGCCGTCGAGGATCAGCAGGTGGCGGTTGCCGGAGCTGTCGAGCCAGGTCCCCACCTCGTAGGTGGGCGCGTAGGTGCCGCTGTCGTTGAAGAGCTCCATGCCCGAGGGGAGCTTCCAGCCGGGCTCGGCCACGTGGGCGCCCACGGCGCGCCACTGGTCCCAGATGCCGCCGATGCGGGGCTCGCGGCTGGGGCCGCTGAGGGTCCAGACGTGGACGTTGCCGGCCTCCAGGTCGGGCCAGGTCTTCTGGATCACGTCGAGGACCTTGTCGCGCGGGGTGTGGAAGTCCAGGAGCAGGGACTCCCGCTCGGCGGTGGCGCTCACCTCGCGGGGCAGGATGAGGTTGCCCATGTAGCCCTCGTAGGGCCGGGTGACGGAGAGGGGCTGGTCGAAGAGGTGGAAGACGGCCATGGGGCCGGTGGGCGCGCCCTTGGCGAAGCGGGAGGTGTTCTCCAGGGTGTCCACCGCGGCGCCCCAGACCGTGATGCCGGCCTGGTCGATGCGGCGCTGGAAGTCCTCCCAGCCGTAGTCGGGATCGTTGATCAGGCGCTGGACCTGCCGATCGAGATACCGCGCCACCTGCGGGCGGGCGTAGATGCGGCCGAAGCCCAGCAGCGGGTTGCTGCCCATGTCCGGACTCTCGCCGCCCTTGGGCATGAGGCCCTCGCCCAGGCAGACCATCACCGCGTGGTTCTCGGGCAGGGTGCGCGTCAGGTACCAGAGCCCCTCGCTCATGAGGTAGGCGCTGATGGCGTCGGCGTCCTTCTTGACGCGGTTGATCTCCTTCTTGTCCTTGCCCGCGCCCTCGCCGTAGCGGCCGAAGAGCCGCGTGCCCAGGGCCGCCACGCCGGTGGCCATGATGAAGAGCCGCTCGAGGCCGCCGCCCACGAAGGTGATGTCGTCGGAGAGCTCCTCGTGGCCACGGCCGTCCAGCCAGGCCACGTCCACGTCCTCGAGCCAGATGTGGAACCGGCCGAGGATGGGGCGGGTGTCGAAGGCCCACTGGGCGATGAGATTGCGCTTGGCCATGGATTCGGGCGTGGACATCGGGGAAGACCTCCGGGGCTGGTCAGCGGGCGGAACGCGGTCGATCGCTGGAAACCTAACCAGGGTATCACGATCCGCACCCCGGGAAAACGGCAATCGGTCGGCTCATCGGTAGAGCGCCCGGACCTGGCTGAGGGTCCGCGTCTCCACGGCCACCGGGCCGCTCTCCAGGCCGGTCAGCCACAGCACGTAGTCGAACTCCGCGCCGCCGTCGCCGTCGGGATCCATCCATGTCGGCGGCTCGAACGTGGTCGGTCCGGTCCAGATCCAGACCGTGGCGCCGGGCTCGCCGGTGACCGTCATGGTGGCCGGCTGGCAGGCGCCGCCCTGCACGGTCTGCAGCACGGCGACGTCGCTGCACTCCTGGGGACCGAGTTCGAAGAGGTAGAGCGGCGCCTCCGCGTCCACGGTGATCTCGACCACGCCGAGCGGGCCGAGGATGATCTCCAGCCAGTCGGTATCGCGCGTGGAGGACTGTTGCATCTGGTACCAGCCGGACCGGCCGTGGAACACCAGCTCGCCGGCCGGATCGCCGGGCAGCAGTTGCCAGACGCTGTCCGGGCACGACCCGGAGCAGCCGTTGTTGTGGCAGTCCTCGTAATCGGGGACGAGCGGGGGCTCGCCCTCGGCGACGGCGCCGGCGGGGATGTCCAGATCGCAGGGCGTGAACTCCGAGACGGCGAGCTCGTACTCGCCGCTCTCGGTGCCATAGCCGTCGATCACGATGTAGGACGGCTCGCCCCCGGCCAGGGCGACGCCCTCCAGCAGGGAGACGTACTGGCCGCAGGGATCGCCGGAGTAGTGGTCGTCGTTGCAGCCGAGGAGGTTCATGGCGGCATCGTAGACGTAGACCTTGGTGTCGTACTGCGAGCCGCAGAGGTCGATGGTCACCTGCATGGCCACGGCCGGCGTGACCCGGTAGACCACGTCCGGGGCCATGCCCGTGAAGGGGCAGACCTCGTCGTAGTCGTCGGTGTAGCCGGTGGTGGTGCCGCCTCCGGTATAGGGGATGGCGATGGGCACGGCGTCGGCGATGGTATCGCCGCCCTGGCGGATCATGGCGGGATCCGGTGGCGCGGGCGTCCCCGGGGAAGCGACACGGTCGGGAGCCTGCCGGCCGAGATCCGTGGCGCAGGCGAGTCCCGCAGCGGTCATCAGCACGACGATCAAGACGGTGGCGATCCGGCGCATGAGCATCTCCTCGGCAGGAGCAGGGAGTGTCGGGCGAGCCCCGCCATCCTACCACACGACGTCTGCGAGTTGAGGCACGATCTTCAGTTCGCCGGCCACCATTGGCCGCCCCCATGAAACGTTCCTAGTCTGGTGGTGCCGCTGCACGCGGTGCCCCGCCTTCGGCCGCTTGCCGCCGTGCGGGGGCCGACGACCGTTGACGAGCGCCCTCCTGGAGTACCTGCCATGACCGAGCTGCCCCGCCCCGCCATCCAGCACCGCTACCCGGCCGACGTGGCCCACTGCTACGGCTGCGGCCACCTCAACCCGGCCGGCCACCGCATCGAGAGCCACATCGAGGGCGAGCAGACGGTGGCCCGGTTCACGCCCGAGCCGCATCACACGGCCATCCCCGGCTACGTCTACGGCGGGCTGATCGCCTCGCTCATCGACTGCCACGGCACGGGCACGGCCGCGGCGGCCGGAGCCGCCCTCGAGGCGGCGGACGACCCGGACCGGGCTCCGGCGCTCGATCCGGCGGTCCTGGCCGGCGGGGCGCCCATGCCCCGCTACGTCACCGCGAAATTGGAGATCAGCTACCGGCGCCCCACGCCCCTGGGCCCGCCGCTGGAACTCCGGGGTTCGGTGCGCGAGCGCAGTGCGCGGAAGGTGGTCGTGGACATCACGCTGAGTTGCGCCGGCGAGATCACCGCCGAGGGCGTGGTGGTGGCGGTCCGGATGCCGGAGCACATGTCCGCCGATCGCTAGAATTGGCATTTAATGACCAATTTTCTTCTCGTTGGCTCATTTTGGCCAATATTTTTCCCTGGACAGCCCGCAGGGTTGGCGTAATATGGCCAACCATGACGACCTTGGCCGATTCCGACCCTCGCGCCTACCTGGCCGTGATCGCCGACATCCGCGGCTCGCGGCAGCTTGCCGACCGGCGCGGCGTCCAGGAGCGCCTCCACCGCGTGCTCGGCGACCTCGACCGCCAGTTCGCCGCGGTGATCGCCGCCCGCTTCGCCATCACCACCGGTGACGAGTTCCAGGTCCTGCTCACCGATCCGGCGGCCGGGATCCCGGTGGTGGTGGCCTGCGACGAGGCCCTGCCCGACCTCTCGCTGCGCTGGGGCCTGGGCTGGGGGCCGCTCGCCACGCGCCTCGAGCACCGCGCGGTGGGCATGGACGGTCCCTGCTTCCATGCCGCCCGCGCGGCCATCGACTGGGCCGCCGACCACGACCGGTGGCTCGCCGCACGCGGCCTCGATGCCGGGGCCGAGGCCGCGCTCGACGGCATCTTCGCCCTGCTGGGCGCCGTGCGCGCCGGCTGGACGGCGAAGCAGGCCGCCGCCGTGGCCGGCCGCCGCCACGCCACCACCCAGCGCGCCCTGGCCGCGCAGCTGGACATCGACCCCTCCACGCTGAGCAAGCGGCTGAAGAGCGCGCTGTACGAGGAGGTGACCGCCGCCGAGGCGGCCGCCGCGAGCCTGCTCGCACGCTTCGCGCGGACCAGCGGCCGCACGGATCTCGCGGCATCGACCACCGACCCGGAGGCCGGCCCATGACCCCGGACCTGCCCCTGCGCACCCTGCCACCCGACGCCGCGCTGCTCGCCCTGCTGATCAGCGGTCACGTGCTGGCCGATTTCCTGGTGCAGACCGAGGGCGTGGCCGCGCGCAAGGGTCGTCACGTGGGCGCGCTCCTGCTGCACGGCCTGTCGACGCTGGCCACCCACGCGCTGCTGCTGCTGCCGTTCTGGTCGCCGCTGCTGCTGTGGCCAGTGCTCGCGCTCACCGGATACCACGTGCTGCTGGACCTGGCCAAGGGTCGCCTCGAGGATCCCGGGCGAGCGGGCGGGCGCCTGCGGCCATTCGTCCTGGACCAGGCGCTGCACCTGGTCGGCCTGCTGGCGGTCTGGATCTGGCTGCGGGATCTGGGTGCGCCCGCACGCCCGCTGGACCTGCTCCCCGCCCACGCGGCGGCGCTGGCGGCGCCGTGGTCGGTGGTGATCGCCGGGCTGGCGTTCAACGGCAAGGGCGGCACGGCGCTGGTGCGGGGGCTGCTGGGCCGGTATCCGGCCCTGCTCCCCCGGACCGCGGCCGCCGACGGCCCCGGCGTCAGCGGCCCGGACGAGTACGAGATGGGCCGCACCATCGGCATCCTGGAGCGGGCGCTGGTCTACGTGCTGGTCCTGGCCGGCCAGTGGGGCGCCCTCGGCCTGGTGATCGCGGCCAAGTCCATCGCCCGGTTCCCCGAGCTGAAGAACCAGCGCTTCGCCGACTACTACCTGCTCGGCACGCTGGCGAGCATCCTCACCGCCCTGCTCACCGGCCTGGCGGTGCGGCTGGCGGTGCTGGGCTGACCGCGACGGGGCCAGGAGAGCGGTCTAAGGATCTCGCCAATTGAATCGCCGCCGTCACCTCCACTACGCTCCTGACGGATCGCCTGGGGGCTCCGATCCGGATCCGTCCGCTCCGGTGAAAGGAGCTAGCCATGGCAACGACCATCCGCCCGGTCGGCCATCGCGTCGTGCTCGGA
>JAASSM010000085.1 GCA_021767885.1 bacterium
ATCGATTTCTGGGACACCGCGGAGTACGTCACCGTCAGCCACATCGTCGGCGTGCCGCATCAGCCGGGCACGCCGCTCTACGTGCTGGTGGGGCGGGTCTTCGACGTGTTGCTGGGCCAGCCGGACATCAGCGAGCCGTCCCACCGGTCGGCCTGGGCGGTCAACGTCATGTCGGCCGTCTTCAGCGCGCTGGCCGTGATGATGGTCTACCTGATCGTCGTGCGGGTGGCGCGGCGCAACGATCCGGACGCGGGCTGGCTCGCGCGGGCCGGCGGGCTGACCGGGGCCGTCTTCCTGCTCTTCAGCGACACCTTCTGGAACAACGCCATCGAGGCCGAGGTCTACGGCCTCGCCGCGTTCATGATGACCATGCTGACGTGGCTGGCCCTGGTCTGGTACGAGCATCGCCGCGAACCCCGCTCCAAGTGGGGCCTGCTGCTGCTCATCTACCTCTGCGGCCTGGGCGTGGGGTTCCATCTGGGGTCGCTCCTGGTGTTCCCGGCGTTCTTCTATCTGGTCTGGATGTCCACCGACCGCCGGCTGCCGGTTCTGGACCTCACCCTGGTCGGCGTCGGCATCGCCCTCTTCCTGGCCTCGACCACCTACGTCACCGACCCCACCGTGCTGCTGACGCTGCTGATCCTCTACGCGGCGGGCTGCGTGCTGCGGGCCGCCTGGCCCCAGATCCTGCGCCTGAGTGGCCGGAGCGATCCCGACGGCATGGTCTGGCGCCCCTTCGCGCTCTACGGCCTGCTGCTGTTCGTGGCGGGCCTCACCGTGCACATCGTGCTGATGATCCGGGCCGGGGCGGTCCCCGAGCCGGCCATCAACCAGACCGTGCCCCGGGACTTCGCCACGCTGATGGACGTGCTCCGGCGCACCCAGTACCCGCCCATCAATCCGCTCGAGCGGCAGGCGGACCTGGGTTTCCAGTTCGGCTACTACTGGGAGTTCTTCCTGCGCCAGTTCTCCTTCCTGCCGCAGACCGACGGCAGCACGCTCAACCGCTTCGCCGACCGCGCCTCGGTGCTGCTGCTGCCGCTGGGCCTGGCGGTGATCGGGATGCTGCACACCGCGGTGCGCACGCGGCCGCTGGTCTGGCTGCTGGTCCTCGGCTACCTGATCAACGCCGATGGGCTGACCCTCTACCTGAACTTCACCGACCACGAGGTCCGTGAGCGCGACTACTTCTACTTCGCGGCCTTCCTCTACACCGCCGTCTTCAGCGGCCTGGGCGCCGCCGCCCTCCTGCGCTGGACCAGCGGACCGCTCGGGCCATCCCTCGGGGCGCTGGAGCGGGCCGCCATGAACTGGCCTGCGGGCCGTCCCTTCCATCCGCTGGGGTTCGTCTTCAAGGTCACCTTCGCGCTGGCGGTGGCCGTGGTGGGCATGGCCCTGCTCCCCGACGCGGCGCAGACCCGCTGGGCCGCGCTCTTCGTCTTCGGCGGACTGTTCCTGGGACTGGGACTGTCGCCCTGGGTCCGCAGCCTGGCCCGGACCGACGACGAACCGCCACCGGCCTGGAATGCCCGGTCCTGGCCCTGGCGGGTGGGGATGGGGGCGGCGCTGGCCGTGCTGGTCCTCGCCGGCCTCGGCGTGGTCGTCGTGATCAGCGGCGGCGGCGATCCGGTCTTCGCCGGCGTCCTCTACCTCTTCACCTTCGGCGGCCTCTTCCTCGGGTACGGCGAGCGGCGGGACGGCCCCCGCGAGCTGCCCGCGCCGCAGTGGCCGCAGCCGGTGCGGGCGGACTGGCTGAGCACGGTGGCGGCGGTGGCCATCATCGGCCTGGCGTCCCTGCCCGCCATCGGTGCGCTGGACGCCCGCTGGCACGACAAGTGGTTCACCCATGATCGCAGCGAGAATCGCATCGCCTACGAGTACGCCTACAACATCCTGGCCGGCCTGGACGAGAACGCCATCGTCTTCACCAACGGTGACAACGACACCTTCCCCATCTGGTACCTGCAGGAGGTGGAGCGCTTCCGTCGCGACGTCTCGGTGGTCAACCTCTCGCTGGTGAACCTCGGGTGGTACGTCAAGCAGCTCAAGCGCTTCGATCCGCCGGTGCCCATGACCTACACCGACGCGGAGATCGACCAGCTCCGCCCGGTGGGGTACCGGGATCCGGAGACCGGCGAGCTGGTGGTGGTGATGGTGCGAGAGTACGTGGTCAAGGACATCATCGACGCCAACCGGACCAGCGAGGATCCCCGGCCGGTGTTCTTCGCGGTCACCATCCCGCGGGAGAACATGGAGCGCTATCATGCCTTCCTGCAGATGGAGGGCCTGGCCTACCGGCTGACGGAGCAGCGTTCGCCCGATGGCATCCCCGAGACCGACCCGGACCGCCTGCTGGCCAACGTCTACGGCGCCTACAAGTTCGACGCCCTGACCACCGGCGATACCCGGGCGCGCAAGCAGCGCTTCGATCAGATGGCCGGCTGGAGCGGGGATCGCCCCCGCCACGAGCGCCTGACCGCGGTGGACGAGCCGCTGCCCGTGGATTACTGGGAGCTCCTCGAGCTGATGGGCCAGCGCCGCGACGACGTCTACATCGACGGGGACACCGCCAACCTGCTGGGCAACTACCCCGCCTCCATCGCCCGCGCCGGCTTCCGCTACCTGGCCAGCGCCGAGGAGTTGCGCCTTGAGGACGGCAGCTTCGGCACCAGCGACGAAGAGCTCTACGACCACTACACCGCCATGGCCCTGCTGTGCTACGAGACCGCCCTGCGCCTGGATCCCACCAACGCGCTCGTGGCCGCCGGCTATTACCCCTCGCTGCTCATCGAGCGTGGCCAGACGGAGCGGGCCCTGACGTACCTGGAGACCATCCACGGGCGCATGGAGTCCGACCTCGAGCAGTCCGCGGTGCTCAACGGCATGCGTGGCCTGGTCACCATCGGCCGCGAGGACCAGGCCATCGGCTGGCTCGAGCGGCGCCTCGCCGCCGAACCCGGATGGCGGCTCGGCTACGAGCTGCTCATCCGCATCCACGAGTCCCTGGGCAACGTCACCGAGGCCGTGGCCGTGGCCGATCTCTACCGCGAGCGCAACGGCCAGGACGATCCCCTGCTGCGCCAGATGGTGGACGACCTCCGCGACCGTGCGCGGCAGGAGGAACAGCGCCGCCTGCGCCAGCAGCTCGAGGAGCGGGGCGCCCTGCCGCAGGAGCAGCGACCGGAGGAACCGCGATGAGCGAGGCCCGGCCTGACGGTGGCCTGGACTGGACCGGCCTGCGGCAGCAGCTCCCGGAGGCCGTCGACGTCCTGCTCGCGCCGGCCACGCCGGTGGTGGTGACCGGCTGCGCCGGCTTCATCGGCAGCCATCTGAGCGAGGCGCTGCTGGCCCTGGGTTGCCGCGTCACGGGCGTGGACAGCCTCACCGACTACTACGATCCCGACCAGAAGCGCGCCAACCTGGCGCGATGCCGGGAGCATCCGGAGTTCCGCTTCCAGGAGCAGGACCTCAACGACCTCGACGCGGTGGCGCTGCTGCGCGGCGCCCGTGCGGTCTTCCACCTGGCCGCCCAGGCGGGCGTGCGGGCGAGCTGGGGCGGCGAGTTCACCCGCTACCTGGACTGGAACGTCCTGGCCACGCAGCGGCTGCTGGAGGCCGCCCGGCAGCCGGAGGTGAGCGGATCCCTCGCCCGCCTGGTGTACAGCTCCAGCAGCTCGGTGTACGGCGACCAGCCCCGGTACCCCGTCACCGAGGACGACCTGCCCATGCCCCGCTCGCCCTATGGCGTCAGCAAGCTCGCCGCCGAGCACCTCTGCGTCCTCTACGGCGAGAACTACGGGGTGCCCACCAGCAGCCTGCGCTACTTCACCGTCTACGGCCCCCGGCAGCGCCCGGACATGGCCTTCCGCAAGTTCCTGGATGCCGCCCTCGATGGCCGCCCGTTCGCCGTCTACGGCGATGGCCGCCAGACCCGCGACTTCACCTTCGTGGCCGACGCCGTGCGCGCCAACCTGCTGTCCACGGCCGCGCCCGGGACCGCCGCGGTCTTCAACGTGGGGGGAGGCGCCCGCGTCTCCCTGCGCGAGGCGCTGGACCTGCTCACCGCGGAACTGGCCGGTCTGGCGCCGGACTGCCGGCCGTCGGTGACCTACGAGGAGACCGCCCGGGGCGACGTGCGCCACACCTATGCCGATCGCAGCCGCGTGGAGGTGGCGGTGGGCTACGCGCCGCGCGTGGCGCTGGCCGAGGGACTGGCCCGCGAGGCGGCCTGGGCCGTGGCCCGGAGGCGGTCGTCATGAGCGGTGCGCAGCCGCCTACCTGCGACCTCTCGGTGGTGGTGCCGGCGCTGGACGAGGCGGATTCCCTGCCCGAGCTCGCCGACCGCGTGCGGGCCGTGTGCGACGGACGCGGCCTGGACTGGGAACTCCTGGTCGTCGACGACGGATCCCGCGACGCCACCTGGGAGACCGTGGCCGGTCTGCACGACCAGGATCCTCGGATCCGGGGCCTGCGCTTCGCCCGCAACTACGGCAAGGCCGCGGCCCTGGCCGCGGGCTTCGCGGCGGCCGGCGGGGGCATCATCGTCACCATGGATGCCGACCTGCAGGACGACCCCGACGAGATCCCCGGCCTGATCGACCGCCTGGACGAGGGCTGGGATCTGGTCTCCGGCTGGAAGCAGCGCCGGCAGGACTCCTGGCTGAAGAACAACTCGAGCAAGGTCTTCAACTGGGCGGTGGGCCGGATGTGCGGCCTGCGGCTGCACGACTTCAACTGCGGCCTGAAGGCCTACCGGCGGGAGGTCACCGAGCGCGTGCGGCTCTACGGCGAGCTGCATCGCTACGTGCCCGCCCTGGCCCACCTGGACGGCTTCCGGGTCACCGAGCAGCGGGTCAAGCATCACCGGCGCAAGCACGGCGTCACCAAGTACGGCTGGTCGCGCTTCATCAACGGGTTCCTGGATCTGCTGACGGTGCATTTCCTCTACGCGCGGCGCACCTCGCCGCTGCACTTCTTCGGCCGCCTGGGGGCGGCCTTCGGCGGCGTGGGCGGCCTGATCCTGCTCTACTTCCTGGGCTGGTGGCTGGTGGGCAATCCCCTGCGCGTGCGGCCGATCATGATCCTGGGCCTGATCCTGGTGGTGGTGGCGGTCCAGTTCATCAGCCTGGGCCTGATCGCCGAGCTGGTGGTGGCCGGACGCCATCCGGAAGCGAGCTATCGTGTCGCCGACCGCCGCTAGCGCGGCCGCCGATCTGCCCTCGCTCTGCGTCGTGGTGGTCAACTGGAATGGCCGCGGGGTGCTCGAGGACTGCCTGCGGTCGCTGGCGGAATGCGGCTACCCGGGGCTGCGCGTCATCCTGGTCGACAACGCCTCCAGCGACAACTCCGTGGCCTGGACCCGGCGCCGCTACCCGCAGGTGGAGGTCCTGGTCGCGGAGGAGAATCTCCGCTGGGCCGGGGGCAACAACCTGGCCCTGGCCGAGCTGGCGGCCGCGGGCTGGCCCGAGGATCAGGTCCTGCTCCTGAACAACGACACCGTGGTGCCCGAGGGTTCGCTGGAGCGGCTGACCGCGGCCCTGGCGGCCACGCCGGCGGCCTGGGCTGCCACGCCACGCATCGTCTACGCCAGCGATCCGGCCCGGGCCTGGTACGACGGCGGGCTGGTCGGCACCTGGACCGGCTGGGTCCGCCATGCGGGCATCCGGCGCCTCACCGGCCGGCTGCCCGCGGCGAACCGCCCGGTGGAGTACGGCACCGGCTGCGCCCTGCTGCTGTCGCGCCGGGCGCTGCAGCGATGCGGCCTCCTGGACACGGCCTACCATTTCTACGGCGAGGATGCCGATTACTGCCTGCGGCTGCGGGCGGCGGGAGGTCAGGTGCTGCACGTGCCGCGCGCTGTGATCCTGCACAAGGTCAGCGTCAGCCTCGGCGTCAGCAGCCCGCGCAAGCTGTACCTGCGGAGCCGGTCCCACGTCCGCCTCCTGCGGCGGCACTGGCCCCGGCGCCGCTGGCCCGTCCTGCTGCCGGCCCAGGCCGGGTACTTCGCCGCCCATGCCGCGTGGCATCTGTGGCACGGCCGTCCGGGGGCCGCCATGGGCCTGCTGCAGGGCGCGCTGGACGAGTGGCGCGGCCGCCCGCTCCCGCCGCCAGCGGTGGACACCTCGGCGTCCTCGGTGCTACCCTGATCCCCGGTCCTGTGCCCGGTCCCGGCGCGCCCGTGCGCGCGGAAGGAGTTCCATTGGCCCGCACGAAACGGCGCGCGACCCAGCGCTCGGCCAGCCCGACGCCGCCCCCCGACGCCTCCGATCCCGGCCGCGTCGCCGCCACCGCGGCGATGGGGCGGCTGCGTCCATGGGCGCCGCTGCTGGGCGTCGTGCTGCTGCTCGGCCTGCTGTATCCCGAACCGCTGCTGCGCGGCTGGGTCTACGGCGCCGCGGACGCGGCGGCCTCCGACGCCTTCCGCCAGGTGGGCGACGCGGCGCGGGCGGCCGGCGCCGGCTATCCCCAGTGGAACCCGTACATCTTCGGCGGCATGCCCACGTTCGGCTCGCTGGCCTACACCCACGGCATCTATCCGCCCACCCTGGTCTTCGAGTTCCTGCAGGACCTGGGCCTGCCGCCCCTGACCTGGATGCTGGGGCACCTGCTGTTCGGAGGCCTCGGGGTCTGGTGGCTGCTGGGTCGCTGGAACCTGCCGTGGCCGGCGCGCCTGGTGGCCTGTCTGGCCTTCCTCTGGTTCGCGCGCACGGTGGCCTGGGGCGTGCACGGCCACGGGACCAAGCTGGGAGCGGCCATGTATCTGCCCTGGCTGGTGGGCCTGACCTGGGAGGTGCTCGCCCGGCGGCGACTGCAAGCGGCCGCGCTGGCGGCGCTGCTGCTGGGGCTGCAGTTCCTGCGCGGCCACGTCCAGATCAGCTACTACACGCTGTTGCTGATGGGCGGCCTGACGGCCTGGCACCTGGTCTGGCCCCTGCGGGCCGGCGCGGGCGTCCCGCCCGGCTGGCGCGCCCGGCTGACCCCGGCCGCGCTCATGGCGCTGGTCGTGGTCCTGGGCTTCGCCATCGGGGCAGCGTTGCTGCTGCCGGTGCACGAGTATGCGGAGATCTCCACGCGGGGGGCCGGCGGCGCCAGTGGCGGCGGCGG
>JAASSM010000086.1 GCA_021767885.1 bacterium
GGCTCCCTGGAGACCATCAACAATTTTCGGGGCACAACCCATGCTCCCCGGTGCAACCAGACCCATGGCGCGCCCATGCGCCCGGCGCGCCCATGCCCCCGGCGCGGTCACGCCATCTGGGGGAGCGCTGCCAGCAGCACCTCCGCCACGCGGTCGCGGACGCGGGCGCCCACCTCCACCACGTCCTGGTGCGAGAGCTCGGGCTGGCCGGTCTCCTTCGCGGGGTTGGTGATGCAGCTGAGACCCACCACGCGGACGCCCAGCCGGTGCAGCAGCGCCACCTCCGGGGCGGTGGACATGCCCACCGCGTCGCAGCCGGCGCGGCGGAGCCAGCCGATCTCCGCGCGGGCCTCGTAGGCCGGCCCCCACATGCTGGCGTAGACGCCCTGGTGCATGGGCACGCCGGCGCCGGCGGCGGCCACGGCGAGGGCGGCGGCCAGCGGGGGGTCGTAGAGGTGCAGGGGGCCGGGGATACGGTCGGGGACGCGGCCGGAGACGCTGTCGGAAGCGCGACCGGAGACGCTGTCGGAAGCGCGACCGGGGACGCTGTCGGAGACGCGATCGGACTCGCGATCGGAGACGCCGCCGGCCACGCCCCCGGCCGCGCCGGACGCCACGCCGAAGGGGTCGGCCAGCAGGCCGCGGAGGGGGTCGCGGAAGTGCAGGTCGAGCTGGTCGCGGATGACCATGAGGTCGCCGGGCTCGTAGAGGCGGTTCAGGCCGCCGGCGGCGTTGGTGACCACCACCGCCTCGATGCCCAGGCAGGCCAGCACGGCAGTGGGCAGGAGCAGGTCGGCGGACTCCAGGCCCTCGTACGGGTGCAGGCGACCCTGCATCACCACCACCGGCACGCCCGCGGCGGTGCCGCGGACCAGGCGGCCGACATGCTCGGCCACGCTGGTGGTGTGGTAACCGGGGATCTCCGCGTAGGGGATGCTCTCGGCCCCCTCGATCCGGTCCACGAAGTTCCCCAGGCCGCTGCCCAGGATCAGGCCCACCTGGCCGGTGAAGCCGCGGCCGTCGAGGAAGGTGACCGCCGCCTCGACGCGGTCGCGCCAGCGGTCCGAAAGCTGCGCCAGTCTCTCGTTCATGCGACCCCTCCGGTGACGACCAGCTGGTCGAGGCCATGCTCGTCGCGGATGCGGGCGAAGTCCTTCAGCACGTCCACGATGATCCCGCGCGCCCGCTTCTCCGGCAGGAACGCGCTCTTGAAGCCGCCGAGGAGGATGTCCTCGAGCTGCAGGAGGGTGAAGTCGAAGGTGTCGGCGGCCAGGCGCAGCTCGCGGACCATGTCGGTGCCGGCGAAGAGCATGTTGTCGGTGTTGAGGCAGACGCGCAGGCCGGCGTCGTGGTAGCGGCGCAGGGGATGGTCGGCGGCCGTGTCCACCACGCCCGTCTGGACGTTGCTGGTCAGGCAGATCTCCAGGGGGATGCGGTGGTCGTTGACGAAGTCCATGAGCTCGGGATCCTCCTCCAGGCGCGTGCCGTGGCCGATGCGCTTCGCCCCGCAGCGATGCAGGGCCATGTGGATGGACTCCGGGCCGTACTTCTCGCCCGCGTGGCAGGTGGCGGGCAGGTTGTTGTTCATCACGTGGTAGAAGGCCTCGCGGTGCTCGGCCGCCGGATGATGCGCCTCGGCGCCCGCCAGGTCGAAGGCCACCACGCCGCGGCGCTTCCAGGCCACGGCCAGGCGGGCGAGGTCCAGGCTCAGCTCCGGGGCGATGGTCCGCAGACCGGTGACGATGATGCCCGTCTCGACGCCGACGCGGGCCCCGGCCTCGGCCAGCCCGCCCTGCACGGCGGCCAGGACGCCATCGGGGGTCAGGCCCTGGTGCAGGTGCATGAGCGGGCAGCACCGCACCTCCAGCACGCGCACGCCGGAGGCCGCGGCGTCCTCCACCAGCTCGCTGGCCGCGCGGCGCAGGCTGGCCTCGGTCTGCAGGCAGGCGGCGGTGTGGGCGAAGTAGGCGAGGAACTCCTCCTGCGACGTGGTGCGGTCGCCGGGGAAGTAGCGGGCGCGGATGGCGGCGGGGTCGTCGGGCATGTCCAGGCCGGCCACCCGGCCCAGCTCGCGGAACGTGCCCGGGCGGAGCGAGCCGTCCAGGTGCACGTGCAGGTCGGTCTTGGGCAGGGCGCGCAGCACCGCGTCGGGGATGGCGGGGCCGCGGAGCAGGTCACTCGGTCGGTAGGTCAAGATTCGCCTCCAGGGTTGCCGGCCATCATAGCGCCTATCGCCACGGCCGGAAACCCTCGCCGATCACCTGGCTGGCGTCGAACACCATGCAGAACGCGTGCGGGTCCAGGTCCCGGATCCGCCGTTGCAAGGCGACGGCCTCCCGCACGCCCAGGGCGGTCAGGATGATCCGCCGCTGCTGGTCGGGATGGTAGAGGCCCGCGCCGTCGAGGTAGGTGCCCCCGCGATCGAGGCCCGTCAGCAGCGCCTCGCGGATCTCCGCGTGCTTCTCCGAGATCACCAGCAGCGCCTTGCTGGCCTCCAGGCCCTGCAGGCTGGCGTTGACGGTGCGGCTGATGGCGAAGATGGCGATGAGCGCGAAGGCCACGAGGTCCGGATTGCGGAATACCAGCAGGGCGCCGCCCACCACCACGGCATCGGTGTAGAACATGGCCCGCCCCACCGGCACCCGCAGCACGCAGGCGATGAGCTGCCCCACCAGGGGGGTGCCGCCGGCGTTGGCCTTGCCCCGCAGGATCAGGGCGATGCCCCCGCCGATGGCCAGGCCGCCGAAGACCACCGACACGAGCACGTTCTCCAGCAACGGCAGGGTGCCGCGCAGCCCGGCGAGCAGGTCCACCGTCGCGGCGATGACCACCATGGAGACCAGGGTCTTCACGCCGAAGTGCGGTCCCATCAGCCGCGAGGCCAGCACCAGCAGCGGGATGTTGATGCCCAGGGAGACCAGGCCCACCGGCCAGCCGGTGAGCTGGTTGATCAGCTGCGAGGCGCCGATCACCCCGCCCGGGACCACGTCATGGGGAATCATGAAGAGGTTGAAGCCGCCGGCGATCATCACCGCGCCGGCCAGGACCTGGGCGTACTCGGCGAACCAGGCGCGCGAGAGCACGCGGGCGGGAGCGAGGACCTTCTGCAACGGACCAGACCTCCGGGGAAATCAGGACCAGGACCGGACCGGGACGACACCGTCGACCGGGTCAGGGCCAGGAGCCGGACCGGGACGACACCGCCGCCGGCGACCTCACCGCCACGACCGGAATCCCGTGCCCAGCACCTCGGCGGTGTTGAGCACCATGCAGAACGCCTGCGGGTCGAGGTCGCGGATGCGCTTCTGCAGCAGCACGGTGTCGCGGCGGCTGAGCGCGGTGAGGATCACCCGCCGCTCGCGGTCGTCGGCGAACAGGCCGTGTCCCCGCAGGACCGTGCCCGTGCGACCGAGGCCGTGCAGGATCACCTCGCAGATCTCCTGGTGCCGCTCGCTGACGATCATCAGCGCCCGCGTGGCGTCCAGGCCGTTGAGCACCGCGTCCACCGACCGCGAGACGGTGAAGATGCCGATGATGGCGTAGGGCGCGGCGGCCAGGTCCTGGAAGACGACCATGCTGCCCAGGACCACCAGGCCGTCGCTGTACAGCATGCAACGGCCGGGCGGGGTGCGCGTCCAGCGCGAGATGAGCTGGGCCACCACCGCGGTGCCGCCGGCATTGCCCTTGCCGCGGATGATCATGGCCACGCCCAGGCCGATGAGCACGCCGCCGAACACGGTGGAGACCAGGATGTCGGGGATCACCGGCTCGATGCCGCGCCACTGGGCCAGCACGTCGATGCCCACGGCGCTGACCACGATGGCCACCACCGTCTTGATCCCGAAGCCGGGGCCCATCACTCGCGAGGCGTAGACCACGAGCGGGATGTTGAACGCCGCGGCGGTCAGGCCGATGGGCAGGCCGGTGAGCTGGTTGATGAGCTGGGCCACGCCGATCAGCCCGCCGGGGACCACGTCGTGGGGGATGATCATCAGGTTGTAGCCCGCGGCCATCACCAGCGAGCCGAACACCACCCACGTGTAGCCGGTCACCCACTCGCGGCTGAACGGGCGGGCGTAGAGGAGCCGGGCGCGGCTCAGGCGGGCCCGGCGGCGGGACGAGGCCGGCGGGCTCGCCGGGCCCGCGGGGCCGGTGGTCTCCGCGTGGTGCGTACGGTCTTCGCGGCGCTTGCTGGTCATGGTGGCAACCTCCCGGGGGGAACCGGCGGCCAAGGTGGTCACCGGCGGGCCGCAGCGCCAACCCGGAGCGCAGAAGGGCCATCTGCGGCCGACAGCGCGGCCGGCCCTGGGCACAGGGTCCGGCAGCCGGTGGCGCAGGGGCCGGCGCGGTCAGCCAGCGCGTTGGGGCCGGCGCGGTCAGTCCGCGGCCAGCAGCTCCGCGGTCAGGCGGGCGGCCTCGTGGACGCAGCGGCGGCAGACGTCCTGGCGGATGGCGGGCTCGCGGGCGGCCTCGCGCCCGGCCTCGGTCTGCAGGTCCACGCCGGTGAGGTCGCGGCAGTCCAGGTCGCCGCAGGCCGAGGCGAAGCGCTCCCGTAGCAGGGCCACCTTCGCGTAGCACCGCTCCTTGGCCTCGCGGTCGTCGCCCGTGACGCGCCCGAAGGCGAGCCCCAGGGCCATCACCGCCCCGCTCAGCGCCCCGCAGACGTCGCCCTGGCGGCCCATGCCGCCACCGAAGCCGGTGGCCAGGGGGACCACCGCGGCCTCCACCTCCACGCCCAGATCGGCGGCGAAGGTGCGCAGCACGGACTCGGCGCAGTTGTTGCCGGCGTCGAAGAAGGCGGCGGCCGCCTCCGCCGCCGCCAGGGGCGACGGCGCGCGCTCGCCGCCGGCACCGGCGTCGCCGGCGGCCACCGTGTCGATCACCGCGCCGGGATCGAGGGCCTCGCGGGCGCGATTGGCATCCTCCTCGCGGACGCGCAGGCGCACGCCCCTGGCGCTGAGGCTCAGCCCGGCGAGGATGCCGCCGGCGTCGTCGGCCTGGACCATGGCCTGGATGCCCTGGCCGGCCAGGTACTGCTGGGCCTGCTCGGCCTGGAAGCGATCGGAGAAGCGGGCGACGGTGATCAGCTCGGACATCAGGGTTGCAGCTCCTCCGGCGGCGGAGGCGCGCCGATGTCCGCGTACTGGTCGGCGGAGATGTACTTGACCACCTCGGCGCCGGAGATCACGAAGACCCAGGCCGCGTGGTTGACGTCGCCGGCGCCGCCGCCGGTGCGCACGTCCACCGTGGCGATGCCGCGGGGCCGGTCCAGCTCGCTGGCGTCGCCGAAGGTCAGGGCGAAGGTGCCGCGGGGGCTGAAGACCTGGACGCGGTGGTTGCCGGTGTCGGCCACGAAGATGCGGCCGCTGCCGTCGGTGGTCACCGCCCGGGGCCGGTCGAAGGCGCCCAGCTCCTCGCTGGGGCCGCCGGTCCAGTCCTCCTCGTCGCACTCGGCGGCGTCGCCGAGGACGTAGTCCGCCGCGGCGGGCGGCACGCAGGTGGCCTGGTCGAAGAGCGCGGCGTGGCCGCGCAGGGGGTCCTGACCGTCGGGCGCGGTGTCGGTGAGGTCGGGCACGGAATCGAAGCGGATCACCCAGTTGCGCAGGGAGTCGGCGTCGCAGACCAGCAGGCTGTCGGCGCTGTCGCGCGCCAGGCCGGCGGGCTGGTGCACGAAGCGGGCGCCGTCGCCGTCGCTGCGGCAGAGGATGCCGTGGGGGATCAGGCCGGTGAAGGGCTCGTAGGCGTAGCGATGGACCACGCCGCTGTCCGGGTCGGCCAGGTAGAGGAAGGTGCTGGCGCCGGGCACCTGCTCGATGCCCGCCCGGCTGGTGGCCATGGCCACGCAGCGCTGGACCTCCGGCAGGTCGGCCTGCGAGGGGAGGTTCTCCAGCCGGGCGAGGTCGCTGGTGCGGTACCAGCTCACCCGGCCCAGGCCCTGGTCCCAGAGGAAGACCAGGGAGTCGGCGTCGTCGCTGCAGAGGGCCTGGGGATCGGCCAGGCCGCCCACGCCGGCGATGGTGCCCAGGTTCTGGCTGCGCTTGGTGAGGCTGTCGGTGGTCAGCACGAAGAGGTTGCCCTGCACGGCGATGAGCGCGCGGGGGTCGTCGGCCGCGTAGCGCTCCCAGACCTGGTACTGGGCGGTGGAGAACAGGCCCTCCGGCCGCGGCACGGTGATCTTCTCGCCGCAGCCGGCGGTCGCGAGCAGGCCGCTCAGCGCCACGAGGGCCGCGCCCAGCACGGGCAGCAGCGCGGCGGCCTGGCGCCCCCGGCGCCGCCGGCGCTCCGGGGCCCTCCGGCGCTCCGGGGCCCCCCGGCGCTCCACGCAGCCCGGGCGCTCCGGACGGTTGCGCGGACACGCGGTCGCGCCGGCGCGCGGGCGGGGATGCGGACGCGTCGGCATGCTCATCGGCCCGCCCTCCCGTGCCGGGTGCGCTCCTTGGCCCACAGGGGCGACAGCTCCAGCGAGATGTAGTGCATGGTGCCGAAGACGCCCATGTCGCTGTAGCCGTAATCCACGCGCCAGAGCAGCTGCTTGCGCTTCAGCTGCAGGCCGAAGCCCGCCGCCAGGCCACCCTCGGCGCGGCCGGTCTCGTAGCCGCCGCGCACGTACAGCTTGCCGCCCATCCCCAGCTCCGCACCCATGCGGAAGTTCTCCCGCGCGTCGCTGGGGTGGTTGAAGTCCGCGGTGGTCATCAGGTCCAGCTGCGGCGAGAGGTCCCAGGTGTACGCCACGCCGAAGGTGCCCTCGGTGGGCGGGGCGTGGTTCTGGAACTCGGTCTGCTCCTCGTAGCCCTCGCGCACCGGCGGCGTGCCGCCGGGCCGCAGGTCGGCGCCGAAGTTGCGCACCGAGAAGCCCACGCGCATGTCGCCCACGCCCACCAGGTAGAGGATGCCCAGGTCGAAGAGCACCGCCCGGGTCTCCCACTCGTCCAGGTTCTCCTGGTAGTACTTGCCGGTCACGCCGATGGAGAAGCGGTCGGTCATGGCGCGGGCCAGGCTCAGGCCCAGGACGTACTGGTTGGCGGAGAAGACGTCGCCGGTGCCCTCCATGTTGAACTCGGTGGTGCGCGGGATGTCGCCCGAGCGCAGCATGCCGGCGGTGA
>JAASSM010000087.1 GCA_021767885.1 bacterium
ATGGCGACACGCTGCGCACGGCCACCGCGCGGCCGCTGACCGTGATCGCGGGCGACGCCATGGCCACGGGCCGCGGCCTGCGCCTGGCGCGTCCGGCGCCCGACGCGGCCTGGCGCGTGGCGGCGGACTGGAGCCCCGCCGGCAAGGGGCCCCACCGCGACGGCGGCCTGCGCACGGTGTTCGATCGTCACGTCCAGCTCGTGTTCGCCACCGGCGGCACGCCGCCGGAGAATGCCTGGGCCCGCACCCGCGCCCGTCAGGACGCCGAGCACCTCTGGTACCAGGGCAACGCCGCGGTGGTGGTCCTGCCCGACACGCTCTTCGCTCCGGCCGCCGACCCGCACCGCAACGTGGTCCTCTACGGCAACGCCAGCACCCACGCGCACTGGGATGCGCTCTGGGCCGCGAGCGACCTGCACCTCGATCGCCAGGTCCTGCGAGTGGGCGACCGCGTGCTCGCCGGCCCGGGATCCGGCCTGCTCGCCATCGCCCCGCGGCCCGGCAGCCCGGTGGCCACCGTGGCGGTGATCGGCGGCACCGGCCTGCCCGGCTGTCGCCTCACCGATCGCCGCCCGTACCTCGCGCCGGGCGTGGCCTACCCCGACGTCACCATCCTCGAGGACCGCCGCGACGCCGCCGGCACCGTGGTCCGCGCCGCCGGCTTCCTGGGCCCCGACTGGTCGCTGGCCGGCGGCGAGCTGGTCTGGGACGACCGCGCCATCGGCGGCCCCGATGGCGGTGACGGCCCCGATGGCGATCACGACGCCGGCGGCGGTGACGACGCCGGCGGTGACGGCGGCGCCGGTGGCCGCGGCGGCGCGGCCGGGGGGACGCGACCATGAATCCCCTGCGCCTCCTGCGCGGCCTCGCCCGCCTGATCAGCGCCCGGCCCCGGGTGCCCCGCTCGTTGCAGGGCAACGCGGCCCTGCGCACCATCCTCGAGCGCCGCAGCCAGCGCCGCTTCCAGGACCGCGACCTCGACCCCGACGCCTGGCAGGCCATCCTCGAGGCGGGCCGCCTGGCGCCCTCCACGGTGAACCTGCAGACGTGGTCGTTCTCCTGGTTCACCCGCGCGAGCTGGCACCACACCTTCGGCCGGCGCCTGCCCTTCGGTGCGCCGCGGGCGGTGATCATCCTGGCCGACACCCACCGCGCCCGCCGCGTGGTCCACGGCTTTCCCGAGGTGCCGCTCTGCGACCACACCGTGGGCGTGATGAACGCCTCGCTGGCGGCGATGAACATGACCCAGGCCGCCGAGGCGCTGGGCATCGGCTCGGTGATGCTCTCGGAGACGGGCAAGACCGGCTTCTACGACGCCGCCGAGCTGGCCGCCACGCTGGACCTGCCGCCGGGCGTGATCCCGCTGATGACGGTGGTCTTCGGCCATGCCGCCGCCGCACCGCCGCCCATGCCGCCGCGCCTGCCGCTGGATGCGGTGGCCCTCCCCGGCCGCTACCGCGAGGCGCCGCAGCCGGTGCTCGAGCGCTGGTTCGAGCAGATGCAGGCCGGCTACCGCGCCAGCACCGGGCAGGCGTTCCGGCGCCAGGTGGACCACTACAACCGCCGCCTGGCCGAGGCCGAGGCGGACCTGCGGCGGCTGGTGCTGCCGGACTGAGCGGCGCCATGGGCCGGCGGTGCGACCCTCGCGGCGGGTCCTCGCGGCGGGTCGCCGTCGCGGGCCCTCGCGGGGGTCCCCGCCATCGGCCTGCGGGCCGGCGCCGCGCCGCAGCCCGCGTTGCGGCCTCGCCCGCGGCGCCGTATCTACCTCCTCCATGACCACGACCGCCCCCACCCTCGACCGCCGCTTCTGCGTCGCGCCCATGATCGAGTGGACCGACCGCCACTGCCGGGCGTTCCACCGCACGCTCACGCGGCATGCCCTGCTGTACACCGAGATGGCGGTGGACCAGGCCCTGGTGCGCGGCGACCCCGCTCGCCTCATCGCCTTCGACCCGGCCGAGCAGCCGGTGGCCCTGCAGATCGGAGGCTCGGATCCCCGGCTGCTGGCGACCGCGGCGCGCATCGGCGCGGAGTTCGGCTACGCGGAGATCAATCTCAACGTGGGCTGCCCCTCGGACCGCGTGCAATCCGGCCGGTTCGGCGCCTGCCTCATGCGGGAACCCGGCCTGGTCCAGGAGTGCCTGGCGGCCATGCGCGAGGCCGTGGACGTGCCCGTCACCGTGAAGCATCGCCTCGGCGTGGACGACCAGGATCCCGCACGGGCGCTCTTCGCCTTCGTGGAGACCGTGGCGCGGAGCGGGGTGCGCACGTTCATCGTCCACGCACGGAAGGCCTGGCTGCAGGGCCTCAGCCCGAAGCAGAACCGCCAGGTGCCGCCCCTGGACCACGCCCTGGTCCACCGCCTGAAGGCCGCCCGCCCGGAGCTGGAGATCATCCTCAACGGCGGCCTGGACTCCCTGGACGCGGCGCTGCCCCACCTCGGCCACCCGGCGGCGAGCGCCACCCCGCCCCTCGACGGCGTCATGCTCGGCCGCGCCGCCTACCAGACGCCCTGGCTCCTGGCCCGGGTGGACCGCCGGGTGTACGGCGCGCCCGCCGACCCCTTCACCGGCCGGGCCGACGCCCTGCGTGCCTTCCGCCCCCACGTGGAGGCGCAGCTCGCCCGCGGCGAGCGCCTGCATGCCATCACGCGCCACCTGCTCGGACTGTTCACCGGCTGTCCGGGCGCCCGCGCCTGGCGCCGGATCCTGGCCGAGGACGCCACCCGTCCCGGCGCCGGCTGGGAGGTGGTCGAGCGCGCGCTGGGGGCCGTCGCGGCCGGCGGCGCACCCGGCCAGCCGCCGGGCGACGGACCGGCCGATCCCCCCGGATCATGACCGTCCTTGTCAGAAATCTCCTTGCAGGGAACCCGTGCGCCTGCTGAAATCTTTACCTGGGATCTCGCATCCATCGCTGGAGGGAACTGCCCGTGGAGACCGAGCGCCAGACGGAGGACCGCTTCGACGAGCTGCGGCGCAAGGCCGCCGAGGTCCTGGCCGACCGTGGCCAGGACGTGGACCCGCGCCTGCTGGACGACATCTCCCGCCTGGTCGAGGAGCTGCGCATCTCCACCGTGGAGCTGGAGATCCAGAACGACGAGCTGCGCTCCGCGCAGGAGAGCCTCGCGGTCTCCCAGGCCGACTACTTCCATCTCTACGAGAACGCCCCGGTGGGCTTCGTGACGCTGCGGCCCGACGGCGTGATCGACCGCATCAACCGCATCGCCCGCCAGTGGCTCCTGGGCGGCGAGGACGCTGGCCAGCAGAGCTTCTTCTTCCGCTCCGTGGCGCCGTCGCACCGCGGCCGTTTCCTGACCTTCCTCGCGGACGTGGCCCGGCGAGGCGAGACCCGGACCCTCGACGTCCAGCTCGACGCCCCCGGCGGCCAGGGCCGCTGGGTCGCCCTGACGGCCACCGTGCCGGGTCTGGGGTCGTCCCGGGGTCATGGCGACGCGGAGGACGCGCATCCGGTGCTGCTGTCGGTCACCGACATCGACGAGTTCAAGCAGACCCAGCGGATCCTGCGCCAGAGCGAGGAGCACTACCGGACCATCTTCGAGACGGTCTCCGACGGCCTGGTGATCCTGGACCCCGCCGGCCGCGTGCTGGACGCCAACCCGGCGGCCTGCAAGCTCCTGGGCGCCTCGCGCCGCCTGCTCCTTAAGGAGCCGCTGCCCCTGGACGGCAGCCGGCCCGCCGCGGACCTGCTGCGCACCATCCAGGAGGCCATCGCCGCCGACGGCATCTATCTCGCGCGGCACACGCTGCACCCGGCCGATGGCGACCCCTGTCCGGTCCAGGTGGTCTGCGCCCCGTACAGTGGCGGCGACGGCCGGCCCCAGACCCTGGCGGTGCTGCGCGACATCACCGCGCAGCTTCGCACCGAGGCGCAGCTGCGCGAGGCGGCGGTGGTGTTCGAGCAGTCCCACGAGGGGATCATGGTCACCGATCACGACCACCGGATCGTCATGGCCAACCGCGCCGCCAGCGAGCTCTCCGGCTACCCGCACGAGGAGCTGCTGGGCAAGCACCCGTGGGACCTGGAGTCGGGACGCCATGGTCCGGAGCACGTCCAGGCCATGCAGGAGGCCCTCGAGCGTGACGGCAACTGGCAGGGCGAGGTCTGGAATCGCCGTCCCGACGGGGAGGTCTACGTCCAGTGGACCAGCATCAACGTGGTCCGCGACGAGGACGGCGAGATCAGCCGGCACATCGGCATCTTCCACGACATCACCGAGCGCAAGCGCGCCGAGAGCCGCATCCGCGAGCTGGCCCACTACGACCAGCTCACCGGCCTGCCCAACCGCGCCCTCTTCCGCGATCGCCTCGACCAGGCCCTCACCCACGCCCGCCGCCACGACGAGTGGGTGGGCGTGGTGTTCATCGACCTGGACAACTTCAAGGGCGTCAACGATTCCCTCGGCCACCTCGCCGGCGACGACCTGCTGCAGGAGGTGGCCCGCCGCCTGCGGCAGAGCACCCGCGAGGAAGACACCGTGGCCCGCCTCGGCGGCGACGAGTTCGCCCTGATCCTGGCCGGGCTGCCGTCCCATGCCCTGGCGCAGCGCGTGGCCGCCCGGGTGGCCGCGGGCTGCCTGTCCGCGCTCTCCGATCCGGTGGTCATGGAGGACCGCGAGGTGTTCACCGGGGCGAGCATCGGCGTCGCCCTCTTCCCCCAGGACGGCGAGGACCCCGAGACCCTGCTCCGCAGCGCGGACCTCGCCATGTACGCGGCCAAGGAACGCGGCAAGAACACCTTCCAGCTCTACGGCAAGGGCATGAGCTCCCAGGCGCTGGCGCGCCTGAACCTGGAGACCGCCTTGCGCCAGGCCCTGCACCGCCGGGAATTCCGCCTGGAGTACCTGCCGCGCTTCGACGCCGCGGACTCGCACCTGCGCGGCCTGTCGGCCAGCATCGCCTGGCGCCCGGACGGCACCACCATGCTCGACGCCCACGACTTCATGAGCCTCGCCGAGGAGACCGGCCTGGCCGCGCGCATCGGCCAGTGGGCCCTGCACGAGACCTGCCGCCAGGCCCAGCGCTGGTGCGAGGAGGGCCGCGACCCGGGCCGCGTGGCCCTGCCCCTGTCCGCCCGGCAGTTCCTGGGCGGCGACGTGGTGGACCTCGTGGCCAGCACCCTCGACGAGACCGGCCTGCCCCCCCACCGGCTGGAACTGGAGATCGGCGAGTCGGCACTCACCGCGAACCTGGAGCAGACCGTCGCGGCGCTGGACCACCTCCGCGGCCTCGGCGTCACCGTGACCATCGACGACTTCGGCGGGGGCTACTCCAGCCTCGGCCTGCTCAAGCGCCTGCCCGTCGACGCCCTGCGGCTGGACCGTGCGCTCCTGGGCGACGTCCGCCGGGACGAACAGGACCGCGCCATCCTCCGCCTCGTCACCGGCATGGCCGCGACCCTGGGCCTGCGCGTCATCGCCCCCGGCGTCACCGGAGCCGACGAGGCGGCCATCCTCCGCGAACTGGGCTGCCACGAGCTGCAGGGCCCGTGGTACGGCCCGCCCACCCCCGCCACCGAGGTGGTGGACATCCTGCCGCGATCCTGACCGCCCGCCACGGCTTCCCCCGGCCGCGCCGGACCCGCGCCAGACCCGCGCCGGCCCCTTCCCCGCCGCGTAATTCGCCGCCGCGTAGTTCGCCGCCGCGTCAGTCCCGCGCCGCGTCAGTCCCGCGCCGCGAAGCCCAGCCGCTGGCCGCGGCAACCCGCCTGCACCTGCCCGCCGTGGTAGGCCACCTGGCCCGACACCAGCGTCGTGTCCACCGAGCCGGGGAACGTCACGCCCTCCAGCGGCGACCAGCCGCACTTCGAGAGCACCCGCTCCCGCGTGACGGTGAACGGGCGGTCCGGGTCCAGGAGCACCAGGTCCGCCCAGGCGCCCTCGCGCGCGAACCCCCGGTCCGCGATGCCGAACACCTCCGCCGGAGCGTGGCAGGCCTTCTGCACCAGCTGCTCCAGCGAGAGCACGCCCTCGGTGTGCAGGGCATACAGCGCCGGCAGCAGGAACTGCACCAGCGGCAGGCCGCTGGGTGCGCGCCGGTACGGCCCGTCCTTCTCCGCCAGGGTGTGCGGCGCGTGGTCGGTGGCGACCACGTCGAGGCGGTCGTCCCGCAGGGCCTGGCGCAGGGCCTCGCGATCGGCGGCGGTCTTGATGGCGGGGTTGCACTTGATGAGGCTGCCGCGGTCGGCGTAATCGGCGTCGCTGTACCACAGATGGTGGACGCAGACCTCGGCGGTGATGCGCTTGTCCGCCGCCGGACCGGGCGCGAAGAGGGCCAGCTCCCGCGCCGTGGTCAGGTGCAGCACGTGCAGCCGCGTGCCGTGCTGCCGCGCCAGCTCCACCGCCAGGGACGACGACCGCCAGCACGCCTCCGCGCTGCGGATCCGCGGGTGGGCGGAGATGGGGATGTCCTCGCCGTGCTCGGCGATCCAGGCCTGCTCGTTGGCGCGGATGGTGGGGTCGTCCTCGCAGTGGACGGCCACCAGGCCGGGGGCCTCGCGGAAGATGGCGGCGAGGGCGGCGTGGTCGTCCACGAGCATGTCGCCGGTGCTGCTGCCCATGAACACCTTCACGCCGCAGGCCTGGCCGGGCTGCAGGCGGCGGATCTGGTCGAGGTTGCCGTTGCTGGCGCCCAGGTAGAACGCGTAGTTCGCCACCGACGACCGCGCCGCCAGGGCGCAGCGCTCCTCCAGGGCCTCGGGCGTCAGGGTGGGCGGCTGGACGTTGGGCATGTCCATGAAGCTGGTCACGCCGCCGGCCACCGCGGCCCGCGACTCGTGCGCGAGGTCGGCCTTGTGCGTCAGGCCCGGCTCGCGGAAGTGGACCTGGTCGTCGATGAGCCCGGGCAGCAGGTACTTGCCGCCCGCCTCGATCACCAGGTCGGCCGGCCGGGCGCCGAGGTCGCCGCCGATGGCGGCGATGCGCCCGTCGGCGATCAGGACGTCGGTCTCGGTGATGGCCCCCTCGTTGACCAGGCGAGCGTCGGCGACCAGGATGCGGCGCGGCTGCGACCGGTCCTGCAGCGGCGGCTGGGACTGCGGCATGGCGGGA
>JAASSM010000088.1 GCA_021767885.1 bacterium
CCCGTCGCCGATGCGGAAGCTGAGCGCCAGCCAGTTGGGCCAGTTGACGATGCTCTCGTTGCTGATGATCCGCCCGGCCACCTCGCTCTCCAGGCGGTTGTAGGCGCCGGCCACGTAGGTGCCCGGATAGTGGGGCCCGCCGGCCCGGCACTCGGCCGCCGCGCCGCGGGTGGCGAACACGCCGTTGCCCAGGGTGGTGAGCGCCTCGCGCAGCGGCTCGGCGGCCGGGTCCCAGCTCTCGTAGACCAGCGTCCAGTCGGTGAGGGTGCGGTCGTTCATGGCGGCTCGCTCCCTTTCGCCATCCCGCTCGCGCTCCATCTCGCTCGCACGGCGGCCCGGCCCCGGTGAGCGCAACCGGGAGCGGGCGGCCCTGCGCCCAGCTTAGTCCCAAACCGCGGCGATGGCAGACGCTCCGCGGCCCCGGACCGCGGTCCCCGGCGGTTGCGGATCCCCCACGCTGGCCTTGTGGTGGGAGTGATCCCACCGGATTCTCCCCGGAGGTAGGCATTGAACTGGTTCGCCACGAGTCCCGACCGTGTTCTCGAGCAGCTCGGCTCCGGCGCCGACGGCCTCTCCGACGGCGAGGCGGAGCGGCGTCTCGCCGAGCACGGACCCAACCGCATCCGCCAGAACAAGGAGATCAGCGCCTGGGAGGTGCTCCTGCACCAGTTCACCAGCCCGCTGATCTACGTCCTGCTGGGCGCCCTGGCCGTCACCCTGGCCATCCAGAGCTACGCCGACGCCATCGTGATCGGCGCCGTGCTCGTCACCAACGGCACCGTGGGCTTCCTGCAGGAGTACCGGGCGGAGTCGGCGGTGCAGTCGCTCACCTCCATGATCACCCCCCGCGCGCGGGTGATCCGCGAGGGCGAGCCCCGCGAGATCGACAGCGCGCACCTGGTGCCCGGCGACGTGGTGGAGCTGGACCAGGGGCGCATGGTGCCGGCGGACCTGCGCCTGCTGGACGTGGAATCCCTGCAGGTGAACGAGGCCGCGCTGACCGGCGAGTCCACCCCCGTGACCAAGACCACCGAGACCCTCGCGGACGATCCCGACCTGCCGCGCGCCGAGCAGAAGAACCTCGTCTTCCTGGGCACCGGCGTCACCTCGGGCAACGCCCGCGGCGTGGTGGTGGCCACGGGGCGCAAGACGGCCATCGGCGAGATCGCCGAGCAGGTGGGCGAGTCGGCGGAGATCGAGACGCCGCTGGAACGGCGCATCCGCCGCCTGACGCGGTGGATCACCGCCGGCATCCTGGCCACCGCCGTGGTGGCCATGGGCGTGGGCCTGGCCACCGGCAAGGCCTTCGTGGACATGCTGCTGCTGGGCATCGCCCTCTCGGTTGCGGCCATCCCCGCGGGCCTGCCCATCGTGGTGACCGTGGCGCTGGCCCTCGGCGTCCGGCGCATGGCCGAGCGCCACGCGCTGATCCGCCAGCTGCCGGCCGTGGACACCCTGGGCTCCACCACGGTGATCGTCACCGACAAGACCGGCACCCTGACCCAGAACCAGATGACCGTCCGCGCGGTCACCACCCTGGCGGAGACCTACCGCATCGGAGGCGGGGGGGAGACCACCCGTGGCGAGATCACGCGCGAGTCGTCGCCGGCCGCGGCCGACGGCGGCGGCCGCGACGGCGAGGACGACCCCGGCGATCCTGCCGCGCCGGAGCGCGGCGAGACGGTGACCGTGGACGAGGGCTCGCCCCTCTGGCAGGCGCTGCTCATCGGCGCCCTCTGCAGCCAGGCCACCTTCAACGAGGACGAGGACGGCTTCCATGCCGAGGGCGATCCCATGGAGGTGGCCCTGCAGGTGGCGGCGGCCAAGGCGGGCCTGGACCGGGACGCGCTCCAGGAGCGTCACGATCGCGTCCACACCGTGCCCTTCCGGACCGAGCGGCGTTACATGGCCACCATCCACGAGGACGAGGACGGACCGCTCACCCTGATCAAGGGCGCGCCGGAGACCGTCCTGCAGATGTGCGACCGCCGCCTGGCCGCCGACGGCGACGACGACACCCTCGATCCCGACGCCGTCGCGCGGGCCCAGCAGGATCTGGCCGCCCAGGGGCTGCGCGTCCTGGCCGGCGCCGTGGGCCGGGGCCAGGAGGTGGCCGACGCCACGCGCGACGAGCAGCCCCGGGGCCTGGCCTTCGCCGGCCTCTACGGCCTGCTCGACCCGCCCCGCGACTCGGCCGTCGAGGCGGTGGACCGGTGCAACGCCATCGGCATCCGCGTGGTCATGGTCACCGGCGACCACGCGCGCACCGCCGCGGCCATCGCCGAGAAGACGCACATCGACACCGAGGACGCCGCGGCGGCCGACCTCGAGCGCGCCTATTCCGGGCGCGACCTGCGCGACCTGGACGACGACGCCTTCCGCCGCGTCACCGCCCACGTGAACGTCTTCGCCCGCGCGGAGCCGGGCCAGAAGCTGCGCCTGGTGAACACGCTGAAGGAGGAGGTGGGGGAGATCGTCGCGGTGACCGGCGACGGGGTGAACGACGCGCCGGCCCTGAAATCCGCTCACATCGGTGCGGCCATGGGCTCGGGCACCGACGTGGCCAAGGACGCCAGCGACATGGTGATCACCGACGACAACTTCGCCAGCGTCCTGGCCGCCGTGGAGGAGGGCCGCACCTCCTTCCGCAACATCCGCATGGCCACGTTCTTCCTGCTGAGCACCGGGGCGGCCGACGTGCTGATCATCCTCTCGGCCCTGGCCGTGGGCTGGCCGCTGCCGCTGCTGCCGGCGCAGATCCTCTGGTGCAACGTGGTGACCAACGGCATCGCCGACGTGGCCCTGGCCTTCGAGCCGGGCGAGAAGCAGCTCTTCCGCCAGCCACCCCGCGATCCCGACGCCGGCGTTCTCAACCGGCTGCTGATGGAACGCCTGGTGATCGTGGGCGTCTGGCTCGCGGCCGGCGTGCTGTTCATGTTCCAGCGCACGGCAGGCCCGGACATGGGCAACCTGGAGGTCGCGCGCACGGCCGCGCTGACCACCCTGGTGCTCTTCCAGAAGGTCCACGTGTTCAACTGCCGCAGCGAGCACGTCTCCATCTTCCGCAAGCGTTTCCTGGCCAACCCGCTGCTGGTGGTCGGCGTGCTCACCTCGCTGGGCATCCACGTCGGCGCCATGTACGTGCCGGTGACGCAGGATCTGCTGCGCCTGACGCCGCTGGACGGCGAGACCTGGCTCACCGCCATCGGCGTGGCGCTGACGGCCATCGTGGTCAACGAGCTGCACAAGCGGTTCCGCGCCGCGCCCGGCGGCGCGCGCTCGCGGTAGCGCGGCCACCGGGGCGACCGGCGCCGCGCCGCTCAGATGCGGTCGGCCGCCGTCGCGGCCGAGGCCGCCCGTCGCGCGAAGTCGGCCCAGGGGTCGTCCTTGTGGCCGAGGCGGCGCTGCAGGTTGCCCAGGTGGTAGCGCTGCGCATGGAGCTGGCCATCGCCCAGCTCCTTCCAGTCCAGCGGCGTGGCCACCGGCCCGCCCGGCAGGGGGCGCACCGAGTACGGCGCCACGGCGGTCTGACCGTAGGCGTTGCGCAGGTAGTCGAGGAACAGACGTCCCCGGCGAGCGTCCTTGCGGGTGGCGACGGTGAAGCGGTCGGGATCCCGCTCGGCTGCGCGCTCGCAGATGCGATGAGCGAGGTCGCGCACCGCATCGAAACCAGTGGCACGGTCCAGGGGCGCCACCACGTGCAGGCCGCGCGAGCCGGTGGTCATGACGTAGGCCGTCAGGCCGGCGTCCTGGAGGGCCTCGCCCAGGGCGCGGGCGGCGTCGCGGACCACGGCGAAGTCGTTGCCGGGTGGATCGAGATCCAGGACCAGGCGGTCGGGGTGGTCGAGCTGGTCGGCGCGGGAGAGCCAGGGATGGGGCGTGATCACGGCCTGGTCGGCCAGGTAGACCAGGGTGGCGGCGTCGTCGGCGCAGACCTGGCGCTGGGTCTCGCCCGATCCCTTGACGTCGACCTCGCAGCCGGCGATCCAGTCCGGGAAGTGATCGGGCCGCTGCTTCTGGTAGAAGCCCCCCGCCTCGAGGCCGTCGGGGAAGCGTTGCAGGGAGAGGGGCCGGCGCTCGAGGTAGGGCAGGATGCGGTCCGCCATGGCCAGGTAGTGGTCGGCGAGGTCGGCCTTGGTGACGGCGGGGCCGCCGTGATCGGCGGCCGGGAGCAGTTCCTTGTCCGGGTGGGAGACCGTCACCGTCCGGCGGCCGACCCTGTACTCGCGCGCCTCGCTCATCGGGGCTCCTCCTTGCGGACGTTCCCGGGGTCCTTGTCGCGGCGCAGGCCGAGGAAGCGGGGGTGGCGCAGGCGGTCGTCGTCGGTCCACTCGGTGAAGGCGATCTCGGCCACCAGGTCGGGCCGCACCCAGTGCACACCGGAGCGCGGCAGGTCGCCGGCAGTGAAGGGCGGCGTCTCGCGCTCGCGCGATCGCAGGCGCTCGTGCAGGCTGGCCAGGGTGTCATCGTCGAACCCCGTGCCCACCTTGCCTGCGTACTGCAGTTCGTCCCCGCGATGGAAGCCCAGCAGCAGCGCGCCGAAGCCCACGCGGGAGCCCTCCGGGTCGGTGTAGCCGCCGATCACCAGCTCCTGCTGGTTGCTGCAGCGCAGCTTGAGCCAGCGGCGCGACCGCGAGTGGGCGTAGGTGGACTCGCCGTCCTTGGCGATCAGCCCCTCCCAGCCGCGGGCGCAGGCGTCGGCGAGCAGCTCGTGGCCGCGGGCGTTGCGGTGCGGCGTGAAGCGGACGGGGTCCTCCCAGTCCAGGAGATCGCGCAGGACGCTCTTGCGGGCGCGCAACGGCACGTCGGTGAGGTCGTGGCCGGCGGCATGGAGGACGTCGAAGACGTAGTAGTAGACGGCCACGCCGGTGGCGCGGGCGGCATCGGGGTCGTCCTTCTGCATGCGGGCCTGCAGGCGCGCGAAGCTGGTGCGGTCGCCGGTGAAGGCCACCACCTCGCCGTCGACGATGAAGCCGTCGGCGGACTGGCCCGCCAGGGCCTCCCGGATCTCGGGGTAGGCGTTCTCCAGCGCCTCGCGATTGCGCGACCGCAGGCGCACCGCACCGTCCTGCTTGAAGGCCAGGCAGCGCTCGCCGTCGAGCTTGCGCTCGAAGAGCCACTGGTCGTCATCGAAGGCGTCGTGGACCAGGGTGGCGAGCATGGGCCGGGTCCAGCGCGGCTGGTCGGCCTGGCGAGCGTGCTGCCGCACGTCCGGGTCCAGGCGGTCGAGCAGGCTCATGACTCGCCCTCCTCTCGCGCCACCTCCTCGCGCGTACGATCCGAGAGCACCGAGCGCGGCTCGGTGCTGACAGGATTGCGGCGGGCGTCGGCGCGGTCGTCGTCCATCTTGATCAGCATCCAGCGGTGATCGCCGCCGCTCTTGCCGCCGGTGCGGATCAGGGCGTAGCCGCCGGTGAGCTTCTCGCCCTCCAGCCATACCTCCACCTTGCCATCCTCCAGCGAGGCGGCCATGTCGGTGCCGTCCTTCTCCTGGCGCAGGTTACGGTACGGCCCCCGGTCCCAGACGATCACCGTGCCGCCGCCGTACTGGTTCGCCGGGATCACGCCCTCGAAGCCGGCGTAGTCCAGCGGGTGGTCCTCGGTGGGCATGGCGAGGCGCTTCTCGGAGGGGTCGGTGGACGGGCCCTTCGGGACCGCCCAGGACCTGAGGACGCCATCGACCTCCAGGCGGAAATCCCAGTGCAGGTTCGAGGCGTCATGCTCCTGGATCACGAACTGCGGCCGGTCGCCGCCGCTGGAAGACCGTTCGCCGCCGGGCTCGCCGGAATGCCGCAGATCACGTTTCTCGTGGTAGCGGGAGAGGCTGTCCTTCTTCGCCATGACGGGGTACCTCCTTCTCTTGCCCACCGTAGGCACGTGGTGCCAGACGGCCAGCCGCAGGGGGCGGCGCAAGGCGCTTTACGCCGCCGGGGTTTTGCGCCACAATCGCGGCCGATTCCTGCCGGGCGGACCGCCGCGAGCCGCCGCCGCCGCCCGGCCTCCGCAGCGCCCGCGAGACCCCGGCCAGAGGACCATCGATGTCCCGCGATCCCGACCGCCGCATGGGCTGGGAGGTGGCCCGCGACCTCGAGCGCGAGAAGGCCACCATCTGGCAGCGCGTGGTGCCGGAGTGGCGGCAGATCCGCGCCGCGCTGGGCGGCCTGGCCGTGTTCTTCCTGGTCTTCCTTCTGGGCTGCTGGCTGGCGAGCAACTCCCAGCGTCTGGACAACGGGGTGATGGCCGAGCGCGGCTGGGCGGGGACCACCGAGTGGGGCCTGATCTGGACCGTGCTGTTGCTGGCCCTGGTCTTCGAGTTCATGGACGCCGCCGCGGGCATGGGCTTCGGCACGGCCCTGACGCCGCTGCTGCTGGTGATGGGCTACCACCCGCTGCAGATCGTGCCGGTGGTGCTCATCCAGCAGACGGTGGCCGGCCTGGTGGGCGCGTTCCTGCACCGCGAGTTCCAGAACGTCGAGTGGCGCTTCCGGCCGCTGAGCGAGACGGTGCGCCTGTGCATCATCCTGGCGGGATCGGGCATCCTGCTGGTGGTGGCCGCCACGGTGGGCATCTACGGCGTGTTCGAGGTGGACAAGTTCTGGATCAAGCTCTACGTGGTGGTCCTGCTCATGGCCATGGGGTTGATCTCGCTGGTCCAGTCCCGGCGCGAGCGGCCCTACCGCCCCAACTTCCTGGTGGTCTTCGGTGCCGTGGCCGGCTTCAACAAGGGCGTGGGCGGCGGGGGCTACGGCCCGGTGGTGACCATGGGCGGCATGCTGGCCGGCGTGCCGGTCAAGAGCATGCTCGGCGTCACGGCGCTGGCCGAGGGCTTCGTCTGCCTCGCCGCGGTGATCGCCTGGTTCGCCATGAGCGTCAACGGCGTGGGCGTGGACTACGTCCTGCTGCCCAGCGTGATGCTGGCCTCCATGTTCTCGGCGGTGGCCGCGCCGTACCTGACGCGGGTCTTCCCGGAGACGCTGTGGCGGCTGGTGGTGCCCGCCTACTGTCTGGTGGTGGTGGTGATCACGATC
>JAASSM010000089.1 GCA_021767885.1 bacterium
AGGCCGGACTGGCGCATGCCGCCGCCGAAGCGCTTGCGCAGCCAGCGGCCCCGCTCGATGGTGGCCCGGTCGCCCGCGATGCAGGAACCCACCGGCGCGCCCAGCCCCTTGCTGAAGCAGACCGACACCGTGTCCACCGGCGCGCACATCTCGGCCAGGGACAGGCCGGTGGCCACGTGGGCGTTCCACAGCCGCGCGCCATCGAGGTGCACGCGCAGGCCGCGGGCGTGGGCGCCCGCGCCCACCTCGCGCACCAGATCCTGGGGGACCACCCGTCCCCCTGCACGGTTGTGGGTGTTCTCCAGGCAGACCAGCGCGGGGATGGGATGGTGGACGTCGCCGGGGCTCAGCGCGGCGGCCACCCGGTCCCACCGCAACGCCCCGCCCTCGCCGGGCACCAGGGCCAGCTGCACGCCGCTCAGCGCGGCGGGGCCGCCGCCCTCGTAGTGATAGATGTGGGCGTCGGCCTCGAGGATCACCTCGTCGCCGGGACGGGTCTGGGCCGCCACCGCGATCTGGTTGGCCATGGTGCCGCTGGGCACGTAGAGGGCGTCCTCCTTGCCCAGCAGCCGGGCCGTCCGCTCCTGGAGGGCGAGGACGGTGGGGTCGTCCCCGAGGACGTCGTCGCCCACCGGGGCGGCTCGCATGGCCTCGTACATGGCCCCGGTGGGCCGGGTCACGGTATCGCTGCGGAGATCGATCACGGCGGTTGCCTTTCGCGGAACGTCACATCCGGGGCGGCCGGCGCATCCTGGCGAGGCATGAAGAAGCCGGCGCGACCGTCCCACCGGACCGTCCCACCGGTTTCCTCGTGGCGACGGCCGGGGATGCCGGTCCGCCGCCCGCCAGCTGCGGCGATTACTCGGAGGCCACCCGATCCTTCAGCATCTTGGAGACCTTGAAGACGGGCACACGGCGCGAGGGCACGGGGACGGCATCGCCCGTGCGCGGGTTGCGCGCCATGCGCTGCTTGCGCTCCTTGACCTTGAACGTCCCGAAGCCACGGATCTCCAGGTGCTGCCCCTCCACCAGCAGATCGCCGATCTTCTTGAGGAAGAGGTCGACGGTCTCGCCCACTTCCTTCTTGGTCAGACCCGTCCGCTGGGCGATGTCCTCCACGATATCGGCCTTGGTCATTCCGGGCGCCCTCCTTGCGAGCGGTTGGCCCCCCTCGGTACCGGGGCGGGGGGCGGGACAGGGGTCTTCCGGCGCAGCGGCGGGATCCTGGGGCCAGGATCCGGTGCCTCATCGTCGCGCATAAGACCAAACGCGTCAAGGGCTTTGTCGAGACGGCGCGGTCGCTGATCGCGGACTCTCACACGGCGCGACCGGCGCCCGCATCCGCCGTCGGCCCGGGGCAGGCACATTGCACGCCGCCGCCGCGGGAACCGTCGCAGGACACAACGCGCCCCCATGGGGCCGCGCGCGGTCCGCACCGCCCGCACCCGCACCGCCGGACCACCAACCGTCAGCCGATCAGTCACTTACGCCACAGGCGGCAACGCTGAGGAACCATGGCACCCGCCTTGCAGCCGGCCGGGCGGAGCGGGCCGGAGGAGTCGAGAGCTCAAAGCAACCGTGCCACTGCATCCCTGAGTCGCTTCTCCGACCGCTCCCCAGCTTGCTGAACATCTCGCCATCGGGCGACAAGCGAACCAAGGAGGACCTGACCATGGCCAGCAAGAAGCTCATCCTGACCCTGACGTGCATCGCCGCCCTGGCCTTCCTGGCCGTCGGCTGCGGCAGCGACGACGACAGCCCCACCGGCCCCGTGGTGGACACCGCGCCCCCGGCCCTGCCCAGCAACCTGCAGGCGGTCTACGACGAGGCCCAGGCCGCGGCGGTGATCTCCTGGGCGCCCAACACCACGGACGCCGACCTCGCCGGCTACCTGGTCTCCCGCGCGAGCTACGACCTCGATCCCGTCGAGCTGGTCAGCGCCCCCCAGAGCGCCAACCAGTTCCAGGATGCCGACGTCGCCAGCTGCGGCCGTCAGGTGACCTACTACATCTCGGCGGTGGATGAGAGCGGCAACGTGAGCGCCGCCGCCACCGTGGCGCTGGAGTTCCAGCCGGAGGCCGACCAGGCCGACGAGTGCCGGACCCGCTTCTGATCACGGCCGAGGGGGATGGTTCCCTGACGCTTCGTTGCCCACGGGACCTTCCGCCGCCAGCCGGTGGGAGGTCCCGGGCACATCGAGAACCTGCTGGATCCAGGAGAGACACCATGCCGCGCCGCACCGCCGCCCTGCTGATCCTCGCCCTGCCCGCGATCGCCCTGCTGACCGCCTGCGGCAGCGACTCCGCGCCCACCGCGCCGCCCGCCGTCCCCCGGTCCGCGCCGGACACCAGCCCGCCGGCCTCCCCGGTGGGCCTGGCCACCCAGAACCTCGCCCTGCTGCGCGTCAAGGTGGCCTGGCAGGCCAACGTCACCGACCCCGACCTGGTGGGCTATCGCCTCACGCGGACCGGTTCGGGCCGGACGGTGGTCCTGGTGGATGAACCGGCGGACGCCACGCATTTCGTGGACGACCATCCCTTCGACGGGCTGGCCGTCTACGCCGTCACCGCCGTGGATGCCGCGGGTAACGAGAGCCCCGCCGCCACCATCACTCACGACCTCGCGACCCGGACGCCGGATCTGCTGCGCCAGTGACCGGCAGGCCGGACCAGGCGGCCCACACCACCTCGGTGTCCAGGGTCTCCAGCCAGCCGAACTCCGGCCCGCGCGGATCGTCTCGCCGCGCGGGGGCCCGGAGCGCCACCACGCGCGGCGACGGCGGCTTCCAGAGCCCGGGATCGGTGGGGCCGAAGAGCGCCACCGTGGGCACCTCGAGCGCCCCGGCCACGTGCATCACCCCGGTATCGTTGCACAGGAAGCGCTCCGACCGCGCGAGCAGGGCCGCCGCCGTGCCCACGTCCAGGGGCGGCGCCACCACCACCGGCGCCGCGCCGTCCGCGCGCGGCGGCAGGGCCGCGCGCATGGCCGCGAGCGCGTCCTGGTCGGCCGGTCCGTGGAGCACCAGGACGGGATGGCCGGCCGCGGCCGCACGGGCCGCCACGGCGGCGAAGCGGTCCGCCGGCCAGACGTTCTGGCGCTTGCCAGCCCCCGGATGCAGGGCCCAGAACGGCCCCGGCGGCAGCAGTCGCGCCGCCAGCGCGGCGGCCGCGACCTGCTGATCGGGAGAGGGGACCACCACGGTGGCGAGGTCGTCGGTGGTGATGCCCACCGCCTGCAGGGGCGCCAGGCTGTGCTCCACCGAGTGCCGATCGAGTTCTGGCGAGGACGGCAGCCGCAGGCTGTAGGCCCGGGCCACGTCCGATCCGAAGGGCGCGCTGTCGCCGCCGATCACCCAGCGCGCGGGCGACCAGAGCGCCAGGAAGGCGCTGGTGGCCGAGAAGGAGACGCTGTTGAGGACCACGGCCAGCTCGGCATCCCAGGCGCGGATCCGGGCGAGGAAGGCGCGCAGGGCGGCCGGCCGGCGCCACAGCCGCTGCTCGAACAGGAAGATCCGGCGCAGGTGGGGATTGTGGGCCACCACCTGGCGGTTCACCGGCGCGGTGACCAGGGCGATCTCCGCCTCCGGCCAGGCCTCCTGCAGGGCGCGCAGGGCCGGCGTCGCGCAGACCATGTCGCCCATCTGGTTGTGCTGGCGCACCACCAGGATCCGGCGCGGGCGCAGCGCCAGCAGGGCGTCGGCCGTGAGCGCCGGACGCGCCCAGCGCCGGGCGAGCCGGCCGGTGAGTCGCCGCTTGAGCCGTCTGGTGAACTCCGCCATGGCTTCGCCTCAAGTCCGGGGCCCTGGCGGCCGATCATGGGGCAGCCGCCGTCCTCGCCATCTCACCGTCCCGGGCGTCCGCGACGTCCCGGGCCCTCTGCCCGCGCCGGAGGAGCCATGCGCCGCCTGCGTACCGCCAGCATCATCCTCGCCTGGCTCGCCGTCCTCGCGCTCGCCGGCTACGAGGTGGTCCAGAAGGCTCCCGAGACGGGCCTGGGCCCCCTGCCAGGGTCCGCCCTCGCCGCCCAGGCCGACCGCGAGGTCCGGTACCGGGCGCTGACCGGCGTGATGCCGCTGGATCAGCTGCTGCACGAGTCGCTCGAGGCCTGCCTCTACTACGAGGGCCTGGCCACCGGGCGGGTCCGCCGGCTCGACCGCCGCGGCCGGTAGCGCGGCGCCGGCCCGCCGCCGGTGCGATGTCGTCCCGGCGCCGGCCTCACGCGGTCGCCCCTCTCAGTACCCCTGCAGCTCGCGCTGACGATCCTCCAGGTCCCGCAAGATGTCCAGGTAGGCCTCGTGGCGCCAGGCCGGGATGTCGCCACGGCCCACGGCGGCCTTGACGCCGCAACCGGGCTCGTCACGGTGCCAGCACGAGCGGAACCGGCAGTCCTCCGCCGGCGCGGTGAAGTCCGGGAAGCAGGTGCGCAGCTCCTCGGGCGGAAGATCCCAGGGGTCGAACCCGCGCAGACCTGGCGAGTCGGCCAGGAACCCGCCTCCGGGCAGCCGGAACAGCTCGGTGTGGGTGGTGGTGTGCCGGCCGAGGCCGGTCTTGCCGGTGACCGCGCCGGTGCGCAGCTGCAGGTCCGGTGCGATGACGTTCAGCAGGCTGCTCTTGCCAACCCCCGAGGCGCCCAGCACCAGGGAGACCCGGCCGGCCAGCCGCCCGGCCAGCGCCGCGACGCCGGTCTCCGTCTCCGCCGACGTGCGCACCACGTCCACCCCCAGCCCGGCGTAGTAGTCCCAGCGGGGATCGCGGGCCAGGACGGGATCGAGGTCCACCTTGTTCAGGCAGAGCACGGCGCGGACGCCGTAACGCTCGGCCGCCACCAGCAGCCGGTCGACCAGCGCCCCCTGGGGCGCCGGCCGGGCCACCGACTGCACCGCCACCAGCTGGTCCAGGTTGGCCATGAGCACCTGCTCGCGCTGGCCCCCGGCCCGCCGTGCCGCGCGCCGCGAGACCCGGTTGCGCCGCGGCAGCACCGCCTCCACCACCGCGGTGGGCTCGGCCCCCTCGGCCACGGCGGGCAGCGGCCGGACACGGACGCGGTCCCCCGCCACCACCACCGCCTGGGTCCGCTGCCGCCCCTGCTTGAGCCGGCCGCGCAGCTGGCTGAGGTAGATGGCACCGCCCACGTCCACCCGGCAGGTGCCGGCGCCGGCGCGGATGACGATGCCCTCGCGGGCGTCCTCGCTCTGGGGCTGGTCGGTCACGGTGATCCGCCTTTCGGCCGGCCGCGCAGGGCTCGCCGGGACACGATCCGATCTTGCTCTCGGCAACCCGTTTGCCTAGGTTACGGCTTGTCAGCGGATCAATAGATACAACGCGATCGCAAGGTGGTGCAACGACCATGGACATTGCCGAGGTCCTGAAGCACACGTCGCCGGAGCTCTTCCTCCCCTCCCTCGAGTCCGGCGACAAGGCCGGAGTCCTCCAGGAACTCGTGGCCGGACTGGTCGCCGCCTCCCCCAGGATCACCCGACAGGACGCCATCTTGCAGATGCTCGAGAGCCGCGAGGCCCTGGGCAGCACGGCCGTGGGCCCGGGCGTGGCGTTCCCCCACGGGCGGACCCTCGCCGTGCAGAAGCTGACCGTCCTGATCGCCCGGTCGCCGCAGGGCGTGGACTTCGACTCGGTGGACGGCGACCCCACGCACCTGTTCTTCGTGCTCATCGCGCCGCCCCAGGACAGCGGCCACAAGTACATCAAGTCCCTGGCCGCGCTCACCGACCGGCTGCAGGACGCCGGCCTCCGCGAGAAGCTGCTGGCCGCCGAGGATTACGACGCGTTCTGCACCGCCTTGCAGGAGGGTTGAGATGCATCCCCAGTTGCAGAAGCTCGTCGCGCTGCAGGACATCGAGCAGATGGTCGCCGAGGCCAAGGAGCAGGGCGACCAGCTGGAGGGCCTGGGCTTCAGCCTCGAGGGCCTGGCCAAGCTCGAGGAGCGGGCCGAGCACCTCGCGGCCGAGATCGACGTCAAGCACCTGAACTACTATCGCCGCCTGACGCGCCGCTTCGGCCACGCGGTGGTCCCGGTGGTGGACAACCTCTGCACCGGCTGCTTCGCCAACATCCCGGCCAGCTTCGTGTCCGCCACCAACGAGAACCTGCTGCAGAAGTGCGAGAGCTGTGGCCGGATCCTCTACTGGCCCTGATCCGGACCCGGATCCTCGCCCCCGCGAGCGCTTCCGAGGAATGAGGGCGGCCCGTAGGCCGCCCTCTTTCAGGCCTTTATGCAACCCCACAAGATCGATGAATATACTCCATAACCCTTATTGAATTCGACATATCAATCCTGTATCGTTCCCACATTGCCCCCGCGTGGACCGCGATCTCTCTCTTCTTCGCCCAAGGAGGGTATCATGGCGCGCAGTATCCTGACCGGACTGGCCCTGGTGGCCGTGACGCTGGCCGGCGTCGCCCTGGCGGACCCCGGGCCGGTCAACCCGCCTCCCGATCTTTCCCAGCTCCGCGTCTCCCGCCTCGACCGCACACCGCCTCCGGTTCCGACCCTGCAGAAGTCCGAGGTGGACACCACGTACCTGCTCGGCGGCCCCGACCGCATGGACGGCACCTTCGAGGACCAGGACGGCAACCCGGACTGGTACGAGTGGACGCCCGTCGACGCCACCGCCTCGGGTGTGGACAACGCCTGGCAGGTCTCCGACACGTACGTCATCAACGGCGACTACTCGGAGGTCTGCGGGTCGGAGTTCCTGCAGCCCGACGGCACCTACGACTTCGGCTACGGCGACAACTGGCGCATGGCCCTGACGGCGGTCTTCGTCATCGACCCCGACGTCAGCCACACCGTGCGCATCACCGGCGAGATGATCGTCCACACCGAGGCCACCTATGACTTCGTCTACCTGCAGGTCAACCGCGCCGGTGTCTGGGAAGACATCACCGAGGAGGCCGTCTGGGACGATTACCAGGAGGTCTCCGTCGACCTCTCCACCACGCTGCAACCCGGCGAGTACGCCGGTGCGGCCTCGGAC
>JAASSM010000090.1 GCA_021767885.1 bacterium
GACCTCGCCGGCCGGCCGTGGTGGCAACGCCGGCCCCTGTGGATGGTGGTGCTGCAGCAGACCAGCCGGTTCCCGGCCCTGCTGCCGGTTTCGGCGCCGTTCCACGTCCTGGTGGGCCTGTGGATCAGCCCCGCGGGCGCCCTGCTCACCGATGGCGTCTACCTCGGGATCCTCTTCGCCGCCATCGCCGCCTACATGCTCTTCGCGGTGGTGGCCGCTCCGCTGGTGCGTCTGGCCAGCCTCGATCATCTGCCCATCGGCCGCGGACGACTGCTCGCCTGCGTCCTGCTGCCGGCCGTGGTGCTGATGGGAGGCGGGTTCGCCGCCGGGATGGCCATGGTGGCCACCCGCAGCCCGGCCGTCGCGGACGGGCCCCTGGTCTTCTCCGGCGACCCCGCGCGCTACGGGGTGCGCCTGCCCCTGCAATTCCTGGCCGTGACCTGGACCGAGCCGCCCGCCCAGCGGTCGCCCGCGGGCCAGACCATCGAACCGCCGGTGATCGCCCGCCTGTTCGGCGACGCGGGACCGGCCATCTACAAGCCGTACGCCACGCCGGAGGGGTCGTCCCTGGCGACCTGCGCCTGGCAACTCGAGCGCGCCATCGCCCGCGTGTACGACCGGACCGTGCCCGCGGCGGTGATCGCCGAGCGCTACCTGACCGTCGATGCGGACGGGCGCGTGCTGCCCCGCGCCGGCGGGCTGAGGCTGCGGGACGACTACCCCGACCTCGTCGTCCATCGTTTCGATGGCATGCCGCCGCTGACCGTGCTCGTGGTGATCGTGCTCTTCGTGGCCGTCCACGCCGCGTACCTGGCGTGCTTCCGCCCCGGTCGATCCGACCGCGCGCGGCGCACGGCCTTCGTGGGAGGCCTGGTGGGGCTGATGGCGCTGTACCTGACGCCGTTCTTCCTGGACGTCACCGGACAGGGCAGCGGCGAGGTGCTGGTGGCCCTCGCCCACGGACTGAGCGACTGGCTCGTGGCCACGCTGCCCGGGGGACCGGCGGCGCTGTGGTTGCTGGTCGTGCTCGTCGCGGCGGCGGGCGCCGGCCTGCTGCGGCATGGATTCCGGCGCGCCGAGTGGCCGCCGGTGCGGGAGGACGACTCGGTCTTCGACGTCCTGGGCTGATCCCCCGACGCGCCCGCCCTGCCAGGCCCGGGATCCCGCACGGGGCGGGTCGGCCCCGGAGCTCCGCGCTCCGGGGCCTTCGCCGTCCACGGGAGGGTGGCCGGGACCGGACCGATCAGGCCAGCGGCCACGGGCGACCGCAGGCCGCCTGGATGTGCTCGCCGGTCTGCCAGTCGTGGGTGGAGCCGTGCAGGCTGTGGGGGACCACGAAGATCACGAACGTCACCACGGCCGCCGCCACCGCCCAACCGCGCCCATCGCGGCCGCCCCGCCGGACGCGCCACAGCGCGATGGCCCAGAAGAGCACCGCCACCGCCAGCTTGTTGTCGGTGAGGTCCTCCCCCACCGGCCAGCCGGTCCAGTAGGCGTCGAAGGCGTACTGCTGCACGATGGGGCCGAGCATGAGGCCCCCCACGCCCAGCAGCAGCAGCGTCAGCGTGGTCAGCACGGCCAGCCGCGGGCCGCGCACCAGGGCCTCGAGCCCCGCCCGTAGGCTCAGCAGCATGCCGAAGAACATGGCGAACACGTGCACCGCCAGGATGGGGTCGGGCACCGCGCCCTTGAACCGCAGCCGCGCGGGCACCGTCACGGTGCTGCCACGGCCGTCACCGATGGCCACGCGGTACTCGATCCTGGCCGCCTTCACCGGCTGGCCCGGCAGCTCCGCGGTGAGGCGGTCGCCCTCGCGCCGCATGGTCACGGTCTGCCAGGGGTCGTCCGTGGGCCAGCGCCGCCAGCGCACCTCTCCCTGCAGCGGCGCCGGCGCCGCGAGATCCACCACCACCGGCGTGGCGATGGTCTGCGACCGCATCAGCTCGCCCTGCACGGCCACCCCCGCCACCGTGGCATCCACCCGCACGGGGTAGGTGGGGCCGGTCATCCGCTGCCACACCGCGCTGCCCAGCGTCACCACCACCGCGATCACCCACAGCACCACGCTCCGCCGCATGCAAGGACTCCCTGGATCGGCGCCGTGACGCCATCGAAGACCGGAGAAGGGGCCCGGCTCGCCTCTTCCTGGCGGTGTCCTCCGCAGCGCCGCAGGCGCGAGGACATCACCGCCGGGGAGGCGAGCCGGGCCCCGGAACCCGTCAGCCGCCGTACTGCTTGATCGCGCGATCGAGCCTGGGCAGCAAGACGAGGATGAAGATCGCCACCGCGAGGGTGGCCATGGCCAGCACCAGGAACATGCCGGCGGTGGGCGCCAGCCCGCTGATGAATCCGGAGAGCTTGTTGCCCACCGCGGTCGCCAGGAACCAGCCGCCCATCATCAGGCCCACGTAGCGCTTGGGCGAGAGCTTGGTCACCAGGCTCAGCCCCATGGGCGACAGGCACAGCTCGCCGTAGGTGATCACCAGGTAGTAGATGATCAGCCACATGGCCGAGACCTTGACCGCGCCGTTGCCTCCCACCTTCGCCGACCAGGCCATGATCAGCAGCGCGATGGTGGTCAGGATCATGCCGATGAAGATCTTGCGGGCCGTGGACACCGGCCTGCCGCGGGCGGCGAGGCGGCCGAACACCCACACCACCACGGGCGTCAGCAGCACCACGAAGATGGGGTTGAACAGCGCGGTGATCATCTCGGCGTTGACCAGGCCGAGGAACTTGCCCGGCTCGAGCCGCTCCTCGCCGGCCTGCTGGAACACCTCCGCGTAGGTCTCCTCGCTGACCAGCAGGGCCGGCACCGCCTGACCACCCACGTCGATCAGGAAGATGCCCTCGCGCACCGGATCGGCCGTCTCCGGGACCTGGACGGTGGTCACGGCCACGCCGTGGGCATCGGTCACCGTCCGGACCTGCACCAGGCTGTCGGGGAAGACCTGGGTGGTCAGGAAGCCCCAGTCGCCCTGGATCGCGGACGCGTCGGAGGCCGTCAGGGAGACCCCGGCCCGCCCGGAGACCTCCTCCGCGGCGCTCTGGCTCATGCGCCGCGCGCCGAACATGGCCTCCACGTCCGGCTCGGTCACCACCAGGGTCCGCTCGTCCGGCCGGGGAGTGCCCTCCTCGGCGTTGTCGAAGTAGCCCGGCATGGCCTTCTGGCTGTACGGGCCGATGGCCAGGGCAGGCACGTTGCGGTCGGTGTCGTACTCGGCGTAGATGGTCATCAGGCCGCCGGAGAGGTGCAGGATCATGAAGAAGGTGCCGCCGGCGATGAAGACCGGGATCAAGGCGCCGAAGCCCGGCTTCTCCTCGGGCTTGGCCTTGATCCAGAGGGTCAGGAAGTAGCCCATGATGGGCAGCATGCCCACCAGGAAGGCGAAGGTGATGGAGCCGATGGTCTCCTGCACGAAGCCCAGGCGCTCGCCCACCAGGTAGCCGAGGGCCCCGCAGACGGCGGCCGGCGCGATGATGCGCAGCATCACCTGACCGAAGGTGATGTCGTCCGGATCGGGCTCCGAGCGCACGTCGGTGCGGGCGAGCTTCTTCCAGTTGATGGTCAGGATGGTCACGCCGATGAGCAGGCCCACGCCCGCGGCCACGAAGGCCATGTTGAAGCTGAAGAGGTTGCGCAGCGGCGCGGACAGCAGGGCGGAGGCGGCCGCCCCGATGTTGATGCCCATGTAGAAGATGTTGAAGCCGGCGTCCCGCCGGGGATCGCCCGGCTCGTAGAGGTTGCCCACCATGGCCGAGATGTTGGGCTTGAACAGGCCGTTGCCCAGGCAGAGCAGCGTCAGGCCCCCGTACAGCGTGGAAACGCTACGGACACCGAGCAGGAAGAAGCCGACGGCCATGAGCACGCCACCCAGGAAGACCGAGCGGCGGAAGCCGAGGAAGCGGTCGGCGATCATTCCCCCGAGGAAGGGCGTGAAGTACACGAACGCCATGTACGTGCCGTAGATCTCCACGGACTGGCCCAGGGAGAGGCCGAGGCCGCCTCGCTCGGTGTCCGTGGTGTAGAGCACGAGGATGCCGAGCATCAGGTAGAACGCCAGGCGTTCCCACATCTCCGTGAAGAAGAGCGGGTAGAGCCCCTGGGGGTGTCCTTTCTTGCTCACGGGAACCTTCCTTTGCACGCGGTGGGGATCGGAGGATGGCACAGGCAGGGAATCTATCACCCGCCCCGCATCGCGGGCAAGGATTGACCGAACGCCCGCTCAGAGTTCCTCCGCCACCCGCTCGAACACCGCCTGGAGGTCATCGTGGCGGAGGACGGCCAGGTGATCGAGCGGCGTCTCGCCCCGGTTGATGATCACGAGATCGCCGCCGGCCTCGAGCGTGGCCAGCGGCACCGACGCGGCCGGCTGCACCAGCAGCGACGAGCCCAGCACCAGGGTCAGGTCCGCGGCCGCCGCCTCGGCGAAGGCCGCGTCCAGGGCGCCCGCCGGCAGCATCTCCCCGAAGAACGTCACGTCCGGCTTGACCACGGTCTGGCAGGCCTCGCACCGCGGGACGGTGTCCGCATGCACCCGCTCGCGGGCCCAGGCGAGGGAGTACTCGCGGCCGCAACCGAGGCAGGTGTGCCGTGCGGGCGAACCGTGCAGCTCGATCACCCGCCGCGAGCCGGCCCGCTGGTGGAGCATGTCGATGTTCTGGGTCACCACGGCGGCGATGCGCCCGGCCGACTCCAGGCGCGCGCACTCGGTGTGGACCAGGCTCGGCTCGTGATCCGCCGCGCCGTAGACCAGGTCCCGCCCGTGCGTGTAGAACAGGGCGGGATCCCGCCGGAACACCGCCAGGTCGAAGACCAGGTCGCCGGCGATCTCACGGTACACGCCGTCAGGTCCCCGGAAATCGGGGATTCCCGAGAGCGTGGAGACCCCCGCGCCGGTGAAGACCAGGGTGCGTCGGCTCGCCCGCCAGCGTCTCAGCAGGTCATCCATGGCCGTCCTTCCCGGGCCGCCGGGGGCGGCCCGCCGCCATGGTAGCGGCCGAGGACCACGGGGACCACGGAAACCTCCCGCGCGGCAGTTCTTGCCGCCCGGACTCGGGGGCGGGCCCGGCCGAGGCCTCATGCAAGATCTTCATCCCAAAGCACAAAGCACTGTCGCAATGGGACTTCACAGTACTCGCACCCGGGCGCTCCAGCCCGGCCGGCGGGCACCGGGCGCTGGCACGGGGCCTGCAGCCGTGGGCGCGGAAAGACCCTGCCGCGGGGATCGAATCGAGGTGACTTCGCCCCATGAGGATCAGGCCCGCCATCATCACGAGCAGTGCCGGGCTGGCCGGGATCGCCCTGGCCATCGGCACGCTGTGTCTGGTGACCCAGGCCCGCTGGGCCACCGGGCCGCTGGCCGACGCCGACCGCAGCCTGCAGGGATTGCAGCAGCGGTCGGTGGTGGAGCACGCCGTGCGGCGCACCACCGATGCCGGCGAGGCCTACTTCCGCACCCTGGACGCGGCCCAGCTCACCGTGGCCACCGAGCACCTCGACGGACTGACCATCGCCCTGGAGGACCTCGAGCGGCGGGGCATCGCCGCAGCCGCGGACAGCCTGCACCGGGCCGGCCTGCGCCTGGGAGCGGTGCTGGCCGGGGCCCAGGATGCCGCCGTGGACCTCATGACCGCCGAGCGCACCTGCGCCCGCGCGGCCACCGCCCTGCGGGCCAAGCTCCGGGTGGTCCTCGCCGCCCAGGCCCAGCATCAGAAGACCGAGAACAGCCGCGACGGGCTGGACTTCTACACGCGCACCACCACTGCCGAGCGGATCTTCATCGCCACCCAGGCCGACCGCTGGATGCTGGAGCTGGAGCTCGCGCGCCGGGATCTGGCCACCAGCCGCGACCTGGCCGCCCTCGAGCCCGTGCGCGCCCACCATGGGCGCATCCGCGACCTGCTCGCTCCCTGGGCCGAGCGCGGCGACCAGGAGGCCCGGCGCCTGGCCAGCGCCCTGGAGGACCTGGGACGTCATGAGGCCGCGTTCGGCGACCTCATGCGGTCCTGGGCCCAGCTCCTGGACCTGGAGGCCGACGCCCGTACCGCCAGCGGCGACCTGCGCCTGACCGCCACCGAGCTGACGGCCGCCAGCCGGCGCGAGGCCGCCGCGCGGGCCGGGGCCGCCCGCATCGCCAGCCAGCGGAGCATGCGCTGGACCGTCCTGGGGCTGGTGCTGGCGGCCGTGGGCTCCGCCCTGCTGGTCCACTGGAGCGATCGGCGGGTGGGGCGACCCCTCGCGGCGGTGCAGTCGGGGCTGCGATCGGGCGCCCTGCGCGACGCGGCCACCGCGGTGCTGCACCGTGTCCGGCAGCTCGAGGGCGCCCGCCACGACGGTTCCGGGACCTGGGACGAGGTGGCGGACGCCGGTGAGCGCTGGCAGCGAAAGACCGCCGACCTCGACCCCGCCGGCGCCACCGCGGCCGCCGAGACCCTGGCCAGCAGCCACGCGGGCGCCCGCCGCGCCCTCGAGCAGCTGGGCACCGCCATGATGGGCGTCCAGGAATCCACCGAGCAGACCGACCGGCTGCTCCAGGAGATCCGCGCCATCGCCACCCAGACCAACCTGCTCGCCCTGAACGCCAGCGTGGAGGCCGCCCGTGCCGGCGAGGCAGGCAAGGGCTTCGCCGTGGTGGCCGAGGAGGTCCGCAAGCTGGCGCAGCGGGCGGCGGAATCGGTGGAGAGCTCCAGCGGCACGCTGGAACGCTCGCTGCAGAGCAACCAGACCGCCGGCAAGGCCTGCAAGAGCCTCGGGGTCCATCTCGCCGGGGCCGATCAGCAGGCGGCCGCGCTCGGCGAGCACATCGCCGGCCTGACCTCCGGACTGGCCAGCGGCCAGGAGGCCGCCGCACGCATCGCCAGGCTCGCCCGGGGCGAGCAGGCCGCCGGCCAGGCGGCCCGCCTACCCGACGCCGATCCCGCCACGGGCGCAGCGCTGCAGCGCGAGGTGGC
>JAASSM010000091.1 GCA_021767885.1 bacterium
CCTGCGCCGGGCCGCCATCGCCGTTGCGGGCGGCCAGCTCCAGCACCGCGGCCTCCATCTCGGCGATCCCCTGGCCGCGGCTGCCCACCGCCGCCACCACGGGCGCGCCCAGCCGGCGGCCCAGCGCCCCGGTGTCGATGTCCACGCCGCGGGACGGCGCCACGTCGCTCATGTTCAGGACCACCACCAGGGGCAGGCCCAGCTCCATCAGCTCGGTGGTCAGGTAGAGGTTGCGCTCGAGGTTGCTGGCGTCCAGGACGTTGACCACCACGTCGGGCCGGTCGCCCAGCAGGTAGTCCCGGGCGACCAGCTCCTCCTCGCTGTAGGCGGTCAGGCTGTAGGTGCCGGGCAGGTCCACCCAGTGCAGCTCGGCATCCCCCGCGGTGCGCACGCCCTCCTTCCACTCCACCGTCACGCCGGGGTAGTTGCCCACCTGCTGACGGGCCCCGGTGAGGTGGTTGAAGAGGGTGGTCTTGCCGGAGTTGGGGTTGCCGGCCAGCGCCACGGTGATTCGACGCACGTCCTGATACCTGCCGGGTCCGGAGTTTGTCACGACCAACACCGGGCCGAAAAAAAAAGGGACGACCCCGCCGGCCGGGCCTACTCCACGTCGATCTTCATGGCCATGCCGCGCCCGATGCAGATGCGGGCGTTGTTCACCGCCACCACGAAGGGGCCGCCGCCGGCGTTGCGCAGGACGGTGACCTCGGTGCCCGGGATCAGCCCGAGGGCCGCCAGACGACCCCGCAGGCTGCGCCCGCCCTGCACGCTGCGCAGGATGGCCTTGGTGCCCTCGCGGATCAGCGCCAGCGGCATGTCAGCACTCCCTTCCCAGGACGAAATCCCCGCGCTCCTCGCACCAGCTCGGCACCTCGTCCGGGTGGCGCTTGCGGTAGGTCATCAGCAGCCGCAGGCGCTCGAGCACCTCCGCGGAGATGTCGTGCTCCAGCTTGCAGGCATCCTGCTCGGCGCGCTTCGCGTCCAGGCCGAGCACGTCCACCAGGAACGCGCGCAGCGCCTGGTGCCGCTCGACCACGCCCGCGGCCACGGTGGCGCCGGCCTCGGTCAGGGTGATCAGGTCGTAGGGAGCGTAGTTGACCAGGCCCTTGTCCGAGAGCGAGCGCAGCGCCTGGGTCACCGAGGAGTTGTGCACGCCCAGGCGTGCGACGATGTCCTTGGCGCGGGCGGCCTGCTTGTCCGCCACGATGTGGTGGATGGCCTCGAGGTAGTCCTCGAGACTGGCGCTCAGCTGCGGGCTGCTCTGCATGGCCCGGTCCTTCCGCCGAGAGAGGGGGCGGGGTTCGGTGAAAAAATTAACGCACGCCCCCCGGTGATGCCAAATCCTTTTTGTGGGGCCGAAATCTTTTTTCACGACCGATCCTGATCCGCATTCGCGGATCCCCTCCGTGCTGGTCAGTCCTCCGCGTAGAGGGTCTCGATGCCGGCCAGGTGCTGGCGCACGTCCCAGATCAGCTGGGGGATCCGGTTCTCGGGCAGGCCCACCGCCTCCATGAGCTGGCGGTGCCGGGCGGGCTCGAAGTCCGCGCTCAGGTCCACGGGCTCGCCGTGGCCGATGCGCCAGGTGTTGACCAGGACCTGCGCCAGCTGGATCACCCGGGCACCGGGCGCCACCCCGCCCTGGGACAGCGGCTGGTGGTGCTGATGGATGCTCTCGACGATGGAGTCGGGCAGGCGCCACTGCTCCAGCAGGTACTCCGCCACCTCGGCGTGATCCAGGCCCACGGCCTCCTCCTCCTCGGCCAGCGGGACGTCGCGCTTGCCCCCGTCGGGGTCGAGGAAGTCGTCCACCACGAGCTTGCCCACGTCGTGGAGCAGGCCGGCCACGAAGGCCTCCTCGGCGTGCATGGGCTTGTCCGGCAGCACGGCGATGATGCCGCGGGCGGCCAGGCCCACGGCCGTCGAGTGCATCCAGTAGCCGCGGCTGGGCTCGTAGTCGTAGTTCTGCAGGCGCAGGCGGGTGAGCCCCTCGGCACTGACGGCGAACACGATCTTCTTCATGTTCTCCAGGCCCACGAGCACCACGGCCTCGGGGATGGAGTGGATGCTTCGCGCCTTCCCGTACAGGCCGCTGTTGGCCACCTTGAGCAGCCGGGCCACCAGCGCCTGGTCCTTGCTGATCACGGCCTCGAAGTCCTTGGCCGAGAAGTACTCCTGCCGGGCGAGGGCCAGGAACTCGCTCACCACGCTCGAGAGGCTGGGCAGGGTCTCGATGCGGCGCAGCACGTCCAGGTTCACCGCGCGCCAGCCCAGCTCGCGCGACCCGGGGCCGGCCCCGGCCGCGGGCGTCTCGGTGGTGGGGGTCTCGGTGGCCGTGGTCATCGGTGCTGCTCCCGGTGGTCCCCTGGGGTCCCGGCTGGGCCTGGCCGATGGTGGCCGGGCCGTCATGGTCGCGATGCTCGCAGGCGATGGGGTCGTCCCCGGGATGCAGGTTCCGGGCCCGATGCCGGGCCACGCTGCACGCGGGTCCGCCTGATTCCGAGAATCGGCAGGAACGGGGCCGAGCTTGAGCGCGAGAGCTCGCTCGCACGGTCACGCGGAGTGCGGAATGCGACGCTGGCGCGCCGCTCAGGTATCCAGGTCGGGCACCTCGCGCTCTGGCCGCTCGAGGGCGCCCTGGCGGTAAGCCTCCTCCAGGCGGGGCAACGGCGGGGCGGTGAAGACGCAGATGGCCAGGAAGACGAACAGCCCCAGCACCAGCAGCGCCGGCACCACTCCGGGCACCTTGCCGATGGCCAGGATGTCCAGGAAGTGGTCGCCCGCGACGCGGGTCTGCAGCAGCACCACCAGCGCCCAGCCCACCATCTGCGCCACCAGCAGCGGCATGTAGACGCGGCCGAGCCGGGCGCGGACGGCCTGACGCAGCGAGAGGTGGAAATGGGGGGTGAGCAGGTCGGTGGCCACGCACTGGCCCCAGTCGTGCATGGGGCTCTTGAGATCGCGGCGCAGCAGCGGGCCGTAGAAGTTCTCCTCCATCAGCCGCAGCCGCGAGTGGAAGACGTCGTAGAAGCGGAAGCGCTGGGCCTCCAGCAGCAGGAACATGAGGTTGGCATACATGCCGGCCAGCAGCGTCTGCGCGGCGTACTGCGGGTTGTTGAACGCGAAGGTGAGGATACCGGCGGTGGTGAAGATGGCCCAGTTGGTGGTGGTGTCCAGGCGCAGGCGCCACGACAGCGAGCGCTGCAGCTCGCCGCGGTAGAGGTGGGCCATGGCGGTGATGTACTCCGCCCGCTGCAGCGGCCGGGACTCGAACTCGTGCAGCTGCTCCGAGGCGGCCTGGGCGTCCTGGGCATCCTGGGCGGCCTGGGCGCCCTGGGCATCCTGGCCGGCCTGGGACGACCGCGAATCCTGGGACGGTCCGGGATTCCCGGTCGGCCGGGAATCGCCGGGCGACCGGGAATCGCCGGGCGGCCCCTGTGGTCCTCGTGCTTGATCGGCCATGTCGGCTCCTCGCTCCCGGACGTGGTCCTGGTGGCTCCGGGGGGTGCTCGCCCGGGGCCCGCGCCTAGCGCCGGACGGGGAAGACCCCGCCGAGGGCGCCGTCCAGGATGGCCTTCACTTCGTCGGTGAAGTCCTTGCCCTTCATCCATGTCAGGTAATCGCAGCCCTCGCTGCTGGCCACCACCTCGCGCAGGGTCTGGTCGCGGTACTTGCCGAAGGTGAAGACGGCGTCGCCGGCGTCGTTCCAGCGGAACTTGCGGGTGCGGTCCACGAACCGGTCGCCGTCCGGGTTGCAGAACTCGTGCAGCGACTCCGGATCGCGCGGCAGATCGGGATAGCGGGCGAGCTGGGCGTCGAGCACCTCGAGGGTGGCCACGGCGTCCACCTCGGCGGAGTGGGCGCCGGGCAGGTCGGCTCCGCAGTAGAACTTCACCGCCGCCTCCAGGTTCCGCGGCTCCATGCGGTGGAAGATGGTCATGGCGTCCAGCACCCGCCGGCCACGGGCGGAATACGAGCCGCCGGCCCGCTGGATCTCCAGCTCGAGCAACGGCAGGTCGAAGCGGGTGACGTTGAAGCCGGCGAGGTCGGCCCCTTGCAGGATCTCCTCCACGTCCGGACGCACCTGGCGGAAGCGGGGGGCGTTGCGGACGTGGTCGTCGGTGATGCCGTGCACGGCGGTGGCCCCCGGCGGGATGGGCATGCCCGGGTTGACCAGCGAGGTGAACTTGCGCCGGCCGCCGTCGGGCTCCACCCGGATCAGGGCGATCTGGACGATGCGATCGCTGGCGATGCTGGTGCCCGTGGTCTCGAGGTCGAAGCAGACGAGCGGGCGGTCGAGGTCGAGGTTCTGCATGGGTCGGCGGACTTTCGGTGCGGCCCGGCGGCCGGCTCGGGTCTGCTGATGGCGGGGCGAGGTCGACGGGGGAAATCTAGCACAGCGCCGGCCGGGTGTCGCGGGTGTCGCGGGTGTCGCGGGTGCGTGCGACGGGTCGGCCGCGCCCCGGTATCGGCGGCCGATCTCCTGGTGGGCCTCCGCCACCATGCCGGTCCGCGGCCACCGTCCGGCCGGTCAGTCCGGATCCGCCGGGACGTACTGGCGTCCGATGCCCAGCAGCGCCAGGCCGCCGGCCAGTAGCGGGCCCACGAAGGCCACCAGGACCAGCAGGCCGGAGAGGTCGCCGCCGGGGTCGCCGGGCGAGCTGCGGAAGAGGCGGTCGAGGCCGAAGAACCAGAACGCCGCCACGGCGCTCGCCACCAGGAGCAGCCCCCCGACCCGCGGGTAGCGCCGGGCGAGCCAGGAGAGCAGGAAGAACGGCAACACCACGAGCACCTGCATGGCGAGGCCGGCGAGGTCGTCCAGGTTGGCGAGCACGGCGAAGACCAGCCAGAAGAGGCCCATGATCAGCAGCAGGCGCGAGACCGCCGGCCGCGGCCCCCAGAACGTGAACACGGAGCTGAAGAGCCAGGCGAGCCAGACCACCGCCAGGATCAGGACGGCCGGCATCATCAGCTCGTCCACGCGCGCGGTGCCGCCCTGGAAGACCGCGATGAGGATCACCGCCGCGAGCCCGCCCGCGAGGTAGGCGTGGTAGCCGGCACGCCAGGCGGCCAGGCGGCGGAACTCGTCCTGATCCCGGAGCCATCCCAGTTCCCGCAGGATTCCGGGCCCGAAGGCGCCCAGTCCGGCGAGGATCAGGAAGACCATGTCCACGGTCGCGGCGAGGAGCAGGCCGCCGGTGGTGAGTGCGACGGTGATCAGGTCGGTGCGCGAGGGGCGGGGCGGCCGCCGGTCGAGGCCGGCCTCGCGGCGCGGGTCCGGGCGCTGGACATCAGGCCTGGGCGGCTCCGGCGTCGGCTGGGTCATGGCGATCTCCCGGGGCGAGCTGGAAGAGGTCCTCCACGGCGACTCCGAGGGCGCGCGCCAGGGCCAGGGCCAGGCCGACGGTGGGATTGTACCGGCCGCGCTCGATGGAGACGATGGTCTGGCGCGACACACCCACGCGATCGGCGAGCTGTTGCTGCGTCAGCTCCCCGTATGTCCGGCGATAATGCCGGAGGCGATTCTGGACGTTCGCTCTCGGGTGCATACCCTGATTGTAAAGACGGCTTGTCGACAAGTCAAGCCGGCTTTACTGGTTCTGTAAATCTGTACACGGTGGTTCGTGGATTGTATACGTTATTCGGGAAATCAGGGCAAGTGGATGGTCGACGGTGTGGGGTCGCGAGGCGGGGGGCGAGACGGCCGCGAGGGGACTCGCAGGTGTGCGGCGGGCGCCGGGCGCGGTGGTCGATGGTCCCGCGGGGGCGGGTCGCTCGTGGGCGCAAGGCGCTCCTGGGCGCCGCGGTCGATCACTCCGGGGGGTGCGAGGCGCTCCTGGGCGCCGCGGTCGATCACTCCGGGGGGCGCAAGGCGCGCCATGGCGCGGAGGTCGATCCCACTGCGGTGGCGAGGATGTCTCCGTCGTGATGTGTTGTTGAATGAGGAAAAAATTTATGGCCAGAAAGCACAAGTGATCCGGGGCGCTGGATACTTTTTGCGCCAATGACCCGCCCAGGTACACCGCGGTGTACCTGGCGCAGATCATCAGTCAAGTCCGCCCGGATGGCGATTCCTGGGCTGTCGGCTCCGGTCCGGTTTTCCGCCGTCGGGCCGGACCTCGCCTGGCCGGACCCCGCCAGGCCGGACCCTCGCCGGTCCGGTTTTCCGCCGCCGGGCCGGACGCCGCCAGGCCGGACCCCAGCCACGTCGGCTCCAGGTCGGCTTCCTTCCGACCGGTTCCCCCCGGCCAGCTCCGCGGGTCAGTCCACGCGGGCCACGGGGTGGCGCCACTCGGTGTGTTCCTGGCTCTCGCCGGCGTGGATGGCGCTGAGGGATTCGCGCAGGTCGCGGGTGAGGGGGCCCTCGGTGCCCTCGGCGATGGTCACGTCGCGCTGGTCGGCGTGGATCTTTCCCACCGGCGTGACGATGGCGGCGGTGCCGCAGGCGAAGACCTCGCGCAGCGTGCCCTGTTCGGCGTCGGCGAGGACGTCGGCCAGGACGGGGGACTCCTCCACCCACCGCAGGCCGCGGTCGCGGACCATGTGGCCGATGCTGTCACGGGTGACGCCGGCGAGGATGGTGTCGTTCTCCGGCCAGATGGGCGCGGTGACCACGCGGTCCTCGTACACGAAGCAGATGTTCATGGCGCCCATCTCCTCGACGCGGCTGCGGGTGAGCGCGTCGAGCCAGATGATCTGGTCGTAGCCCTCGGCCTGGGCGCGCTTGATGGGCAGCAGGGCGGCGGCGTAGTTGCCGCCGGTCTTGGCGAAGCCCACGCCGCCGGGGGCGGACCGCACGTACTCGGTCTCCGCCTTGAGGTACAGGGGCTTGATGCCGCTCTTGAAGTACGTGCCCACCGGCCCGGTGATGATGAAGAACGTGTAGGTGCTCGAGGCGGCCACGCCCAGGCTGGGCTCGTC
>JAASSM010000092.1 GCA_021767885.1 bacterium
CATGGGCGACACCATCAGCTCGCTGTCGCTGGTGGGCGCGCGTTAGGAGCGGGTCGGGGACCTGGCCTCGCCTCGCCCGACATGATACGATCATGTCAGGAACGTCCTGCGCGGGTCCGGCCCGCGGTCGCTCCCGAACCATGAACGCCGAGGTCCTCGCCATGTCCGGTCGATCCGTCCGTGCCCTGCTGATCCTGCTGATCACCCCGCTGCTCGCCATGCCGGCGATGGCCCAGTTCGAACCCAACCAGGTGTGGGCCGAGGCCGCATGCTCGGGCGGGGCGGTCACCGTGTCGGGCGGCATGGGTGCGGCCGCGGGCATCGATGCCGACTGGCAGGGCTGGGTGATCGCCCGCACCACCATCGGCACGTGCACCGGCTGGGCCGCGGTCTCGCCGGTGCAGGCGGTGCCCGATTCGGGCCTGTCCGCCGCGGTGGAGGTGTCCGACGTGGTCGAGCCGGACCAGGCCTACCGTTACGGCATCTGCGTGGTGACCGCCGGGGGCGAGCTGGTCGAGCCTCCGGCCAGCGTCTTCTTCTGGCCGGAGTATCATCACGCCTACGTCGCCTGCGGCGAGGCGCCCATGGTGCGGGCCCGGTTGCACGACCTGGGCTACGCCGTGATGGTCGAGCGCTGCCCCGACGCCTGCTGGGCCCCGGTGGCGCTGCTGGGCTGGGACCAGATCGCGCCCTACGAGAGCCTCGTGGGCACGGACGTCATCTTCGAGCTCTCCGGCACGGTCTCCTGCCTCGGCGAGTGCGGCATGGAGGAGGTCACCGACATCACCATCCGCATGCTCTGCGAGGACCCCGTGGCGGTGCAGCGCTGGGACTGGTCGGCGGTGAAGGCGACGTTCCGGTGAGTCCCCGTCAGGACCGCAGGAAGATGCCCTCGCCCACCCCGATGGGCAGTTCCAGCCAGAACCACACGAAGACGAGGGCCGTCCAGAGGAAGAAGAGCAGCACCGCGTAGGGGATCAGCAGGGACAGGATGGTTCCGATCCCCATGGAGCGGTCGTGCTGCCGGACCCAGCCCATCAGCAGCGGGAAATAGACGTAAAGCGGGCTGATGCAGTTGGTGATCGAGTCGCCCACGCGGTACATCAACTGGATGAACGCCGGGCTGTAATCCAGCTGGGCCAGCATGGGGATGAAGACGGGCGCGAAGATGGCCCACTTGGCCGAACCGCTGCCCATGAAGATGTTGATGATCGCGACCAGGATCATGAAGAGGATGAACATGAGCGGGCCGGTCAGCCCGGTGGACTGCAGGAACTCGGCCCCGTTGATCGCGAGGATGGCGTCGAGCCGGCTCCAGCTGAAGAGGTTGATGAACTGGGCGATCACCAGCATGAGGACGATGTAGCCGGCGAGATCCTTCATGCCCTTCTCCATGAACCGCAGCACGTCGTCGGGCTTCTCGATGGAGCCGGTGATCTTGCCGTAGACGTACCCCGGCAGGGCGAAGAGGAAGAAGAGCAACGGCACCAGCCCCCGCAGGAAGGGCGAGGGGACCAGCCCGCCGGTGTCCTGGTTGCGCAGCGGTGCGCCCGCCGGCACCGTCAGCGCCGCCACCGCGAGCATGAAGACCAGCACCGAGAAGCCAGCCCACCGCACGCCCTTGCGCTCGCGTGGCGTCATGCGGGGGGCTTCCTCGTAGGCCTGTTCCGCGTCGTCGGACATGGCGAAGCCGGTGCACCGGGGGATGGTGAACCGGGAGGCGACGAACGCGCCGCCGAGGCCGAGCATCAGCGTCGAGACGATCATGAAGTACCAGTTGGCGGTGGCGCTGACCTCGATGGCCGGGTCGATCTGCGCGGCGACCTCCGTGCTGATACCAGCGAGCAGGACGTCGGTGCCGGCGATGAAGAGGTTGGCCGTGAAGCCCGCGGTCGCGCCCGCGTACCCGGCGACGAGGCCGGCGATGGGATGCAGGCCCATCTTGCTGAAGATCAGCGCCGCGATGGGCGGGACGATCACCACGCCCGCGTCCGAGCCGATGTTCCCGCAGGCGCCGATGATGAAGATCACCGGCAGGACCACCTTGCGCGGCACGGCGAAGGCGACCGTGCGCAGGATGATGGTCAAGAGCCCGCTCTGCTCGGCGACCGAGACTCCCATCAGCATCACCAGCACCATGCCGAAGGGAGCGAAGTGCGCGAAGTTGGTGACCATCTCCTCGAGCAGGCGGCGCAGCCCCTCGCCGGAGATCAGGTTCTCCGCCCGGACCACCTCGCCGGACCCCGGGTCCACGGCGCTGACCCCGATCAGCGCGGCCACGGCGCTGAACACCACGATGGCGATGGTGATCCAGACGAACATCCAGAACGGATGCGGCAGCTTGTTGCCGACGCGCTCGATCCATCGCAGCATGCCGCCGGCCTGGTGGGTCTCGGTCTGATGGGTCATGTCGTCCGATCGGTTCGGCACCACGGGGATGCGCAGGTGTCGTCACGGTCTTCCGACCGCGAACTGCCAGACCAGGCCGCCGGTCAGTCCCGGCCCGCCAGCATCAGCAGGAACGCGTACTCCCGGGCCACCTCCCGGTACCGCTGGAACCGCCCCGACGCCCCGCCATGACCGGCGTCCATGTTCACCGAGAGGACCAGGAGGTTCTCGTCGGTCTTGCGGTCGCGCAGGCGCGCCACCCACTTGGCCGGCTCCCAGTACTGGACCTGGGAGTCGTGCAGGCCGGTGGTCACCAGGGTGTGGGGGTAGTCCTGGGCGGTGACCTGGTCGTAGGGCGAGTAGGACAGCATGTAGTCGTGGAAGACCTTCTCGTGGGGATTGCCCCACTCGTCGTACTCGCCGGTGGTCAGCGGGATGGAGTCGTCCAGCATGGTGGTGACCACGTCCACGAACGGCACCTGCGCCACCACGCCGTCCCACAGATCGGGCGCCAGGTTCATCACCGCGCCCACGAGCAGGCCGCCGGCGCTGCCGCCCATGGCGTAGAGCCGGTCCGGGTCGCTCCAGCCGGTGGCGATCAGGTGCTCGCCGCAGGCGATGAAGTCGGTGAAGGTGTTGCGCTTCTGCAGCAGCTTGCCCTCCTCGTACCAGCGGCGGCCCATCTCCTGGCCGCCGCGCACGTGGGCGATGGCGAAGACGAAGCCGCGGTCCAGCAGGCTGAGGCGCGAGCTGCGGAAACCGGCGTCCATGGTGGTGCCGTAGGAGCCGTAGCCGTAGAGCAGGCACGGGCTCTGGCCGCGCAGGAAGCGGTCCTTGCGCCAGACCAGGGAGATGGGCACCGCGGTGCCGTCCGCGGCGGTGGCGTGCACGTACTGCGACGCGTAGCGGTCCGGGTCGAAGTCGCCCAGGACACGGTCGCGCTTGCGCAGCTCCTGCGCGGCGGTGCGCAGGTCGTGGTCGTAGACCGAACGGGGGGTGGTCAGGGAGCTGTAGCCGTAGCGGACGGACGGGGCGTCCAGCTCCGGCGTGCCGATGATCCAGGCCGCGTAGGTGGGGTCGGCGAAGGCGATCTCGCGGCCGGCGCCACCCGCGCCGCCCTCGCGGGGCAGCACCCGCAGATGGGTCAGGCCGTCGCGCCGTTCGGCCACCACCAGGTGCTCGGCGAAGACCTCGAAGTCCTCCAGCAGGACGCCCTCGCGGTGCGGCACCAGGGGCCGCCAGTGATCCTTGCCGGTCCGGTCCTCGCCGCAGGTCACGAGCTGGAAGTCCACCGCGTCGAGGTTGGTGCGGATCACCCAGCGCCGGCCGTCGTGGTCGACGCTGTACTCCAGGCCCCGCTCGCGCGGCTGCAGCACGTGCCAGGCGCCGCCGGGCTGATCGGCGGGCAGGACGCGCACCTCGTCGCTCACCGTCTGGCCGCTGTGGATCAGCAGGTAGTCCCGCGACCTGGTCTTGCCGACGTGGCAGGAGAAGGTCTCGTCGGTCTCCTCGAAGACCAGCTCGTCCGCGTCGGGGTCGGTGCCCAGGGTATGCTTCCAGATCTGGAACGACCGCAGCGTCTGCGGATCCTGCCGCGCGTAGAAGAACGTGCGGCCGTCCTCGGCCCAGACGCCGTTGGCCGTCACGCCCGCGATCACGTCGGGCAGGTCCTCGCCGGTGGCCAGGTCGCGGAAGCGCCGCTCGTAGATGCGCCGGCCCACGGTGTCCACGGCGTAGCTCACCAGGCGGTTGTCGCTGGCCACGCTCACCCCGCGCAGGGCGAAGTACGCCTCGCCCGCGCCCAGGGCGTTGCCGTCGAGCATCACCTGCTCGGGGGCCTCCATGGTGCCCTCGCGGCGGCAGTGCAGGGCGTACTCGCCGCCCTCCACGTACCGGGTGTAGTACCACCAGCCGCGGGAGAACACCGGCACCGAGGCGTCGTCCTGCACCAGGCGGCCGGTGATCTCTGCGAAGAGCTCCTCCTGCAGCGCGGCGGTGGGGGCCATCACCGCGTCGCGGTAGGCGTTCTCGGCCGCGAGGTAGGCGAGCACCTCGGGGTTCTCGCGTTCGCGCAGCCAGTAGTACTCGTCCACGCGCTCGTGGCCGTGGGCCTCGAGGGTGACGGGGTGCTTCCTGGCCACCGGCGGCCCGGGGGCCGCGCCGGCCGGCTGGGTCGTCATCATGAACATCACCGCCATCAGGATGATCCGGGTCATGGTGCCTCCTCGCGGCCCGTGCCGCGTGCTGTCGGGAAGCGGCAAAGCTAGGAGACGGGCCGGGGTCGCGCCAGGAGGCGCCGCGGCGTGAGCGCGTCGCGGCGGCGGGGCGCCGGATTGGCCGCCGCCAGCGCTCCGCGGCGCCACCGGGCACCGGGCGGATTGCCGTGGCGCACGGCCGCATGTACCGTATCGCCCATGAACACGACGACCCTGCTGGCGAGGTCGCGCCTCGTCCTGTCGGTCGCCCTGCTGGTCCTGCTGGTCGCCTGTGGAGGTGGCGAGCAGTCCGGTCAGGACGCGACCCAGGACGCGGGCACGGCTGACGCCCCCGCTGCCGACATGGACCATGACGCGACCTCCACGGGCGAGGTCGGCGACGGTGCTCCCACCGTGGCCGAGCCGGCCGGTTCCACCACCATCGCCGGCGTCAGCTTCATGCCGCCGACGGCGTGGGAGGACCTCGGGCCCTCCGGCATGCGCCAGGCCCAGTACGAGCATCCCCCGGTGGGCGAGGATACCGAGCCCGCCGCGGTCAACGTCTTCTACTTCGGACCGCAGTCGGGCGGCGGCGTCCAGGCCAACCTGGACCGCTGGGTCGGGCAGATGACGCTGCCCGGCGGCGGCGACCCCGCCGCGGCGGCCGAGCGCAGCGAATTCACCGTCCACGGGATGACCGCCCACGTGGTCGAGCTCGATGGCACCTATCAGGCGGGAGGCATGGGCGGCGGCGACGCCGGCCCCCGGCCCGGCCACCGGCTGGTGGGCGTGGTGCTCGAGGGCCCGCAGGGCAGCCTCTTCTTCAAGCTCACCGGGCCCGAGCAGACCGCCCGCGTGATGGAGGAGGGCCTGCTGGCCATGGTCCGCGGAGCGCGCAAGGTCGGCGAGTAGCCGGCGGGGCGGCCGCGCGGTCGTCCGGAAGGGGTCCACCATGGAGTACCCTCCCTGCCTGAAGTGCAACCAGGGGTTGATGCTGCCGCTGTCGGACTACGGCCGCGACGGCGCCGCCATCCGCTTCAAGGCCTGGGTCTGCCACAATCCGGGCTGCGGGCACACCATCCGCATCGACAACGGCGAGATCAGCATCGGCCGGCTCACCGACTGAGCCGGCCCGCCGCAGCGGCCGCGCCCCGGCGGAACCCGCCCGCCTCAGCCCGCGCGCTGGCGCCGCAGCCACACCAGCAGGCCGGCCAGCAGCAGCGCGCTGACCGCCACCAGGGCCCACTGGTCGCCGCCACTCTCGGCGGGGGTCTCGGTGATCAGTTCATCGCGCCACTGGAGCATGAGCGTGAGCGAGACGGCGTTGTGCACGCCGTGGGCCGCCATGGGCGCCAGCAGCGATCCCGTCCAGTGGTAGAGCAGGGCCAGCAGCGCGCCCAGGCCCACCAGGCCGAACAGGCTCCACGGCTCCCAGTGCGCCACGCCGAAGAACAGCGCGGTGATCACCACGCCGCCGGCCACGCCCCAGCGGCCGCGGGCCAGGCGGAAGAGCAGGCCGCGGAAGAGCAGTTCCTCGGCCACCGGCGCGCCCACGCTCACCGCCACGAAGGCCAGCGCCACGCCCCCGGCGCTGCGGGGCAGGTGCTGCTCGAGGAACTCCAGGTACTCCGGCGTGGGCGGATGCAGGCGGGACGACAGCTCCGCCAGCAGCCCCGCCGGCGCCCAGGCCAGCAGGCCGGCGGCCGCACCCACCGCCAGCGGCAGCCAGCCGCCCCGCATCTCGAAGGCGTCCCACAGCGGCTCGCCGTGCCACCAGGCCGCCGCCGCGCAGGGCAGCACCACCGCCAGCACCGCCGCCCCGAGCACCGGGCCGAAGGCGTTGCCGGTGATCTCGAAGAACAGCACCTGCCAGAACAGGTGCGCACCGAGCAGCAGCAGGGCGAAGCTCAGGAGCTGGCCGCCGGTCCAGGCTTCCCAGAGGCGGGGCCGGCGCGGGGGCTCGGGATCTCGGTACACGCGAACCTCCTGTACGCGTCGGGGACCAGCCGCTAATATCGGCCCCGCGCGCACACCCGCAAGAAAGGGGACCGCCGTGAGCGGACGGGCCATCGAGGCGGTGATCTTCGACCTCGACAACACCCTCACCGATTTCATCCGCGCCAAGGACGACGCCATCCGTGCCGCCATCGACGCCATGATCGACGTGGGGCTGCCGCTGGGACCCGAGGCGGCCCACCGGCGCATCTACGAGATCTACCAGCGCGAGGGCATCGAGGATCAGCGCGTGTTCGACCGCTTCCTCGAGGCGGAGCAGGGCCGCGTGGACCCGCGCACCCTGGCCGCCG
>JAASSM010000093.1 GCA_021767885.1 bacterium
CGTCGCGTAGAAGCTGAACGCCACCGGGTTATCTCCGGACCCGATCCACCGCCCCTTGTACTTCGCCGGCAGGGCATGCGCCGCATCCTCCAGCACCTCGAGCGCGTGCTTCTCCGCGATCGCCCAGATCGCATCCATGTCGCAGGGATGCCCCGCGTAGTGCACCGGCAGGATCACGCGCGTGCGGTCGGTCACCGCCGCGGCCACGGCCTGCGGATCCATGTTCAGCGTGTCCGGCTCCACGTCCACCAGCACCGGCGTGGCGCCCACGTGCTCGATCACGCTGACGGTGGAGCAGAAGGTCAGCGTGGAGGTGATCACCTCGTCGCCCGGGCCCACGCCCATCACCGCCAGCGCGGTGTGCAGCGCCGCCGTGCAGGAATTGACCGCCAGTGACGCCGGACTGGTCAACCTCTCGCGGAATGCCTCCTCGAACTGACGGCACTTGGGGCCCGTGGTGATCCATCCGGACCGCAGGGCCTCGGTCACCTCGGCGATCTCGTCCTCGTCCAGGCAGGGCGGCGAGAAGGGCAAGAAGCTGTCACGCATGGGATTCCACCTTCCGCTCGTGGCGTGGGAGGGAGCATAGCCACCGGTCCGGGGGCGGCACAAGAGAAAGATCTTGTAAAGGTGGCCCGTATATTGCTGAATTTGCCATCGTCACGATTCCGCGAGAAATAGTGTTTGGCGGATCCATTTTCACCTGATATCGTGCGCCGTCGACCGGAGAACCAACGGAGGGGATTGCATTGCCGCGACACATGGAAGTGGCCCTCTGCGGCCTGGGGTTGGTCGTCTTATCACCGCTGTTCCTGCTTCTCGCCGCCCTCATCAAGCTCAGCAGCCCGGGTCCCGTCTTCTTCTGCCAGGACCGCGTGGGCCATCACGGCCGGATCTTCCGGCTGATCAAGTTCCGCAGCATGACGCACCGCCCGGTGGCGTCCGGGCCGCTGGTGACCGCCAGCGGCGACCGGCGTGTCACCCGGCTGGGCCGGATCATGCGCGGCGCCAAGCTGGACGAGCTGCCGCAGCTCTGGAACGTCCTGCGGGGGGACATGTCGCTGGTGGGCCCGCGTCCGGAGGTGCCGCGCTACGTGGCGCGCTACCCGGACCTGTTCGCCCTGGCCACGCAGCAACGCCCCGGCATCACCGACGTCTGCACCCTGCACCTGCGCAACGAGGAGCAGGTCCTGGCCACGGCGGAGGACCCGGAGCGCTACTACACCGAGAAGCTCCTGCCGCGCAAGCTGGCCGCCTCCATCCGCGAGGGCTGGAAGCGCAACGCCTGGCGCGACCTGCGCGTGATCCTGGCCACGGTGTTCCCGCCGCTGCACGGCATCGCGCCGCTGCCGGACTTCCGGCCGCTGGCCGACCTCTACACCATGCCCACGGCCGGCCGCCGGTCTGCGGTCATCGCCACCGGGCAGCCTGCCGCGGCGGCCGCCGCGCGGGCCGGTGGAGCCGATGCGGCGGCGGCCAGGGAGCCGGCCCGCCGCCCGGCCCGTGTCCGCGTGGGGGCCTGACCACCCTCACCGCCTGATCGACCGGCGAGGCGGCTCCGTCGGGCCGCCTCGCGCGTGAACCCGGCCCACGACCCCACCCGAGGACCCCGACCATGCCCTCGCCCCGCAGCCGCCACATCTCCTGGACCGCCTCCGACGTCACCCTGGACGACCGCACCGCCCGCAACGGCCACCGGGGCGCCGTCATCTGGCTCACCGGCCTCTCCGGCTCGGGCAAGTCCACCCTCGCCCGCCTCCTCGAGCGCGAGCTCTTCGACCGGGGCTGCCAGTGCGCCATCCTCGACGGCGACAACATCCGCCACGGCCTGAACCGGGACCTGGGCTTCAGCCCCGAGGACCGCACCGAGAACATCCGCCGCATCGGGGAGGTGGCCGGCCTGCTGCGCGCGGCCGGCCTGATCTGCATCTCCGCCTTCATCTCCCCCTACCGGGACGACCGCGCCCGCGCCCGCGCCGTCTGCCCGCCGGGCACCTTCCTCGAGGTGCACTGCCAGTGCTCGCTGGAGGAGTGCGAGCGCCGCGATCCGAAGGGTCTCTACCGCAAGGCCCGGGCGGGGGAGATCCCGCAGTTCACGGGGATCAGCGCGCCCTACGAGGCGCCGGAGGACCCCGAGGTGGCGGTCGAGACCGGCCGCATGGCGCCGGCCGCCTGCGTCGAGCAGGTGATCGCCGCCCTGCGCGCGCGCGGGATCCTCGATCCCACCGCGCCGGCCGCCGGGACGGCCTGAGCGGCCGCCGGCTGCCGCTTGCCATTGCCCCCCTGATCGCCTATATTCGCCCGCGACGCGGCCCGTGGCCGCGCCAGTCGCGTACCCATCGGTACGCTACAGTTCGTGGCGGGTCGACCGATAACCCGATCTCCGGCGGGCGTGAACCACTCCGGCAGCGCACCGTGGAGCGGTCGTCCTGCGGCCATCGTGACGCTTTGACAGCGTTATGTCGTCTGATGGAGGTTCTCGACGATGGCACTCAGCAAGGATCAGAAGGACCAGGTCATCGCCAGGCACAGGAAGCACGATCAGGACTCCGGGTCTCCCGAGGTGCAGATCGCGCTGCTGACCGAGCGGATCAACACCCTCTCGAGCCACTTCAAGACCCACGCCAAGGATCACCATTCCCGGCGGGGCCTGCTGAAGATGGTGGGTCAGCGCAAGCGACTGCTCAACTACCTCAAGAAGAAGGACCTCGAGGGCTACCGTGCGCTGATCAAGGAGCTTGGCCTGCGGGGCTGACCCGCAAGCGGTTCATGGCGTCCGATCAAGAACGCGGTGCGCAATGATGACGTGGTCGCGGAGGGCTGGGACCTTCGCGACCATTCTTCATGCCCGCGATCGGCGCCGACGAGCGCGCCGCCGCCATGGGGGCGGACCGGCGCAAAGCAGCTGGTTGAGGAAGGAAAGAAAGAACGATGGAAAAGCACGTTGTCAGTCTGGAAATGAATGGCACCACCTTCAGCCTCGAGACCGGACGCATGGCCAAGCAGGCCAACGGCAGCTGCGTGGTGCGCATGGGCGACACCATGTCGCTGATGACCGTCACGGCTGACAAGAAACCCAGCGACCGCGATTTCCTCCCGCTCTTCGTGGAGTATCGCAACAAGACCTACGCGGCCGGCAAGATTCCCGGGGGCTTCTTCAAGCGCGAGGCGCGCCCCACCGAGCGCGAGACCCTCTCCGCGCGGCTCATCGATCGCCCGCTGCGCCCGCTCTTCCCCGATGGCTACCGTCACGAGACCCAGATCGTGGCCTTCATCATCTCCGCCGATACCGACTTCCATGCCGACGTCCTGAGCATCACCGGCGCCAGCATGGCCCTCGCCCTGAGCGACGTGCCGTTCCACGAGATCGTCTCCGGCGTGCGCGTGGGCCGGGTCGATGGCGAGTTCGTCATCAACCCGTCGATCACCCAGCTGGAGGAGTCGGACCTGGACCTGATCGTCGCCGGTACCGATGAGATCGTCTGCATGATCGAGGGCGAGTGCCTCGAGGTCCCCGAGGACGACCTCATGGACGCCATGGAGTTCGGCCACGGCTGGATCAAGAAGCTGAACGCCCTGCAGCGGGAGCTGCGGGAGCAGGCCGGCGGCAAGCCCAAGTGGGAGTTCCAGGCGCCGGAGCTGGACGCCGACAAGGTGGCCGCCGTGGAGCAGGCCGTCGCCGGCGAGCTCGAGGACGTCATGGCCATCCACGGCAAGCTCGAGCGCGCCGAGGCCGCCGATGCACTCAAGGCCAAGGTCAAGGAGCAGTTCACGGACGAGGACGGCAACCCCGATCCCGAGGCCCTGGCCGCCTTCTCCCGGCTGGAGAAGCGCCTGATGCGGGCCCGCATCCTCGACCACGGCGTCCGCGCCGACGGCCGCGACCTGACCACCGTGCGGCCCATCACCATCGAGGCCGGCGTGCTGCCGCGCGCCCACGGTTCCGCCCTGTTCACCCGCGGCGAGACCCAGGCCCTGGGCACCTGCACGGTGGGCAGCAAGCAGGCGGAGCAGCGCATCGAGCCGCTGAACCAGGAGCAGTACTGGAGCAAGTACTACCTGCACTATAACTTCCCGCCCTTCAGCGTGGGCGAGGTGGGTCGCTACGCGGGCACCGGCCGCCGCGAGATCGGCCACGGCAAGCTGGCCGAGCGGGCCATCGCGCCCATCCTCCCGGATCTCGAGGACTTCCCCTACACCATCCGCCTGGTGTCGGACGTCCTGGAGTCCAACGGGTCGAGCTCCATGGCCACCGTCTGCGCCTGCTGCCTGGCGCTCATGGACGCCGGCGCGCCCATCAAGCGGCCGGTGGCCGGCGTGGCCATGGGCCTGATCAAGGAGGGCGACCAGGTGGCCGTCCTGACCGACATCCTGGGCGTCGAGGACCACCTCGGCGACATGGACTTCAAGGTCACCGGCACCGAGGAGGGCGTGACCGCCTTCCAGATGGACACCAAGATCGGCGGCATCAGCCGCGAGATCTTCGCCCGGGCGCTCAGCGACGCGCGCAACGCCCGCCTGCACATCCTGCAGGAGATGGCCAGGGCGCTGCCGGAGCCGCGCAAGACCATGTCCCCGTACGCCCCGAAGATCGCCACCATCCAGATCCCGACCAGCAAGATCGGCGAGCTGATCGGCCCCGGTGGCAAGATGATCAAGAAGATCCAGGAGTCCACCGGCGCCGGCATCGAGGTGGACGACGACGGCATGGTGTTCATCTCCTCGATCGACCAGGCCGGCGGCGACGCCGCGCTGCAGTGGATCCGCGGCATGATGGCCGAGCCCGAGGTGGGCAAGGTCTACAAGGGCCGCGTGGTCTCCATCGTGGACTTCGGCGCCTTCGTGGAATACCTGCCCGGCAAGGAGGGCCTGCTGCACATCAGCGAGCTCGAGTGGTTCCGCGTGGGCGACGTCTCCGACGTCCTGCAGGAGGGCGAGGAGGTGGAGGTCAAGCTGGTCGAGGTGGACAGCCGCAGCGGCAAGGTCCGGCTCAGCCGCAAGGCCCTGCTCCCGAAGCCCGAGGGCCTGGACGAGCTGGCCGAGTCCGGCGGCGGCCGCGGCGGCGACCGCGGTGGCCGCGGGGGCGATCGCGGCGGCCGTGGCGGTGGCCGCGGTGGCGACCGCGGCGGCCGGGGGGGCCGGAGGAACCGCTAGGTGAATCTCGGCCGATACCAGGGCGAGCAGCCGCCCCGCCGGACGGAGTTCTCCGGCGGGGCGGTGCTGCTGGAAGTGCCGGTGGCCTCGGCCCACGCGGTGAGCGTGGGCGTGTTCCTGCGCCGGGGCAGCGCCGACGAACCGCCCGCCGTCCACGGCGTCTCCCACTTCCTCGAGCACATGGTCTTCAAGGGGTCGCAGCGCTACAGCGCCCTGGAGATCGCCGAGCGGCTGGACGCCATCGGCGCGGTGATCGACGCCTTCACGAGCAAGAACTACGTGGCCTTCTCCCTGAAGGTGCTGCCGGAGTTCCTGGCGCCGGCCGTGGACGTCCTCTCGGACATGCTCCTGCGGCCGGCCCTGGATCCTCGCACCATCGCCCTGGAGCAGGACGTGGTCTGCGAGGAGATCCAGGAGGCGCTCGATACCCCCGAGGAGCGCCTGCACGACGCCTATGCCGCCCACGTCTACGGCGCGCATCGGCGTGGCCGCGCCATCCTCGGCACGCCGGAGACGGTGCGCGGCTTCGACCGTGACCTGCTCGAGCGCGAGCACCGGCGCCTCTTCGCGCCGCGCAACCTGGTGCTCGCCCTCGGCGGCGCCTTCACGCCGGAGCACCGCGACCACGTGCTCGGCGCCTTCGCAGGGGTCCCCGCTCCGCCGATGGACACCGAGCCCACGGCTCCGGCCGCGCCGGACGCTCGCCACCGTGCCGCCTCCGAGCTGGTCCTCGAGAGCCCCATCCTGCAGAGCTACTTCGAGATCGGCAACCTGGCCGTGGGCCATCGCCATCCCGACCGCGTTCCCGTGCTGCTGCTGAGCAACCTGCTGGGCGGCGGCATGAGCAGCCGTGTCTTCCAGGCGGTGCGCGAACGCGAGGGCCTGGCCTACACCGTCTACACGTACACGGACATGGGGCCGGATACCGGCCTGGTCAGCTGCGCGGGCAGCTGCTCGCCGGACAAGGAACCCCGGGTTCGCGAACTGGTGGCGTCGGAGTACCGCAAGCTGCTGGCGGAGGGCCCCCTGGAGGCCGAGCTGGAGGCCAACAAGGCCCAGTTCAAGTCGCAGCTCGTGTTCGCGCTGGAGGGGGCCTACAACCGCATGTTCCGGGCCGCGAAGAACGAGCTCTACTTCGGCCGCTTCATCCCGCTCACCGAGACCGTGGCCCGCATCGAGGCCGTCGATCGCGACGCGGTCCTGCGCTGTGCGCAGGAGTGGTTCGACCCCGACCGGCTGGTCATGGCCGCGCACCGCCCGGCCGGGCGGCGCTGATACCTCGCGAGATCAGGGACGATGACGACGGTCCGCGGGGCCGCGGCCCGTGGTGTTCAGGGGGCGGTCCGGAGGGCGTGGCCGGACTGGACGCTGGCCAGGTCCCACTCCAATCGCTGCACCGTGGCGACGGTGGCGGCGCCCAGCAGCCCGGCATCCACCAGCCCCGCCAGGTCCTCGGGGACCTCGCCGCGGGCCTGGCGGTAATGGTTGGCGGCGGCGAGCACCTCGTCGCGGAGCTGCCGCAGCCTGAGGTCGCGGGCGGCCTGCTGGTCGGCATCCAGCCAGGAGACCGCCGCGGCGGTCTCCGGAGCGCCCCGCTCGGGCGCCGGTGCGGCCAGGCCGATGAGCGCCATCTCGCCCAGCAGCAGCGGCGACCAGCGGAAGGCGCCGAACCCGCAGAGCACCAG
>JAASSM010000094.1 GCA_021767885.1 bacterium
AGGCCGCACAGCGCGGCCGCCGCCACCATGGCCACGGCCCCCGCGGCGCGGCCGCGCCGCCATGACCGGCTCGCGCGTTCTCGCATCCCTCTCATGATGCCAGATCCTCTCGCTCGCGATCCTCCGCGTGCCCGGCCGGCGGCGCGATCCCGGCAGCCGGCCGGGGATCGCCGGCCGCGGCGGCCTCCTCCAGGATGGCGATCATGGCCGCGGACGTCTCCTCGGCATACAGGCGCTTGCGCAGCTGCGCGGCACCCGGATAGCCGCGGAAGCAGCGCGCGATGTGCTTGCGGACCACCAGGCACCCGGTGCGCTCGCCGCGCTGGGCCACCTCCAGGCGCACGTGCCGCGCGATGGTGGCGCACATCTCGTCGAAGCCGGGCGCCTGCCACCGCTCGCCCCGATCCACCGCGGCCATCTCCCCGAAGATCCAGGGGTTGCCGATGGCGCCCCGGGCCACCATGACGCCGTGGCAGCGGGTGTGCCGCACCAGGTCGCGGTAGCTCGCGCCGTCGGTCACGTCGCCGTTGCCGATCACGGGGATCTCGAGCAGCTCCACCAGATGGGCGATGGTGTCCCAGTCCGCCCGGCCGGTGTACTTCTGCGCCCGGGTGCGGCCATGGAGGGTGACCCAGACGCAGCCCAGGTCCTGCAGCATGGCTCCCACCTCGGCGTAGTTGATGCTGTCCTGGTCCCAGCCGGTGCGGAACTTGGCCGACACCGGCACCGGCGCCGCGGCCGCGACCACCCGCCGGGTGATCTCCGCGAGCAGGGGCACGTCGGCCAGCAGCGCGCTGCCCCCGCACTTCTTGACCACCTTCTTGGCCGGGCAGCCGAAGTTGATGTCCAGGACGTCCATGCGCCGCGGCCGCAGGAGCGCCGCGGCCGCCGCCATGTGGTCGGGATCGCTGCCGAAGATCTGGATCCCGACGCGGCCCGGCTCGCCCTCGGTGTCGATGAGGCGCCAGGTCTGCTCGTTCTCGTGGTAGAGGCCCGAGGCGGAGGTGAACTCGCAGAAGCCCATGTCCGCCCCCAGATCCCGGCAGATGGTCCGGAACGGGCGGTCGGTGACCCCCGCCATGGGAGAGAGCAGGTGGCGCACCTCCGCGAACCAGGAGAGGCGCGGATCGAGGCGGACGGGCTTGCGTGCGAGCAACGGGCGGTCCTTTCGGAGGTCGAGGATCCTCGCAAGATAGTACCTGGCCCCCCGCGCCGGCCAGCCGCGGGCCGGCCACCACTACTTGATAACTTTATCTCAGGAGTCTTCCCAGGCGCTCACGGATCTGCTAGGATCATGACGATACCGTGGCGACCTTCGCCATACGTCACGGCCCATTCCCAGAGAATCGGGGGTAAGATCTCATGAAGAAGCTATTGACGATCATCGGCATTCTCGCGCTCATGGCCTCCGGCGTCCTCGCCGCCGACGGCGTGTGCGGCAAGGACGGCCAGACCCTGCCCGTGCAGGACAACCCCGCCCAGGGCAACAGCGGCACCCGCGCCGACGTGGAGTGGAACACCACCGGGACCATCGACGGGCCCGCCACCACCGGCGGCTCCAGCGACGGCTGGGGTCCGTACTTCATCACCGCCTGGACCAACGACACCGGCCAGGACGTCACCCTCATCGAGTTCGGCTGGCCCTGCGGCGGCCCCGGCACCATGGACTGGTACGTGTGGATCAGCGAGACCCTGCCCGGCCCGGTGGGGACGGAGACCTTCAACGGCCAGTGGACGCCCGCCAGCAGCGATCCCGACGAGTTCCCCCCCAGCACCTACTCGTACGTGGACGTCACGGCGGCCGACATCATGATCCCCGCCGGCGCCCGCTTCTACTTCGGTTACGAGAACCCTGGCATCGGTGGCCAGATCTCCGCGAACGGCGTGGATACCTGGGCCTGGTACAACGGCGCCTGGGACCCCGACGCGGACTGGGGCCGCACCGCCGTCCTGCAGTTCAAGGGCACCTTCGGCGGCGTGCCGGTGCAGACCACCACGCTGAGCCAGATCCGGTCGCTCTTCGACTGATCGCGTCCCGCCCACGCGGTGCGCTCGCGCCGCGTCCACGCAAGGGGGCCCCGTCCACGGGACGGGGCCCCTTCTCTGTCCGCAGCGAAGCGCGGCCGCCGGCTACTTGAACTTCGCCAGCAGGTCGCCCAGGCCGTCGTACTGTCCCACGCGCTCGACGATCCCGTCCAGCCGTTCGTGGATGGTGTCCCGCTCCTCCTTGTAGACCAGGCCGGTCCAGAACGTGCTGGTGTCCAGGGCCATCTTCATGGCCTCCAGCTTGTTCGAGGGATCCCAGTCCTCGGGCAGCGGCTTGACGATCTCGCTCATGGTCTTGAACGTGACCTGCTTGTTCATCGACACGCACGGCGAGAAGATGTGCAGCACCGAGAACCCCTTGTGCTGCATGGCCTCCACGAACAGCTGCTTGAGGTGCTTGGGCTTGCCGCTGTAGCCGCGCGCCACGAAGCTCGCGTTGTAGGCCAGGAACATCAGCAGCGGGTTGAGCGGATCCTCGATGTACGCGTACGGTGCCGTCTTGGACGTCATGTCCAGGGGCGACGTGGGGCTCGACTGGCCCTTGGTCAGGCCGTAGATCGAGTTGTCGATGAGGATGTAGGTCATGTCGACGTTCTTGCGGCAGACGTGCGGCACGTGGCCACCGCCGATGCCCAGGCCGTCGCCGTCGCCACCCACCGCCACCACCGTCAGCTCGGGCCGCGAGATCTTCACGCCGGCGGCGGTGGGCAGCGCACGGCCATGCACGCCATGGAATCCGTAGGTGTTGCAGAAGTAGGGGAACCGTCCCGAGCAACCGATGCCCGAGACGATCACCGTGCTCTTGGGGTCGGCCTGCTGCTCGGCCAGGGCCTGATAGAACGGCGAGATCACGCCGTAGTCCCCGCAGCCGGAGCACCAGATGGGCTTCAGATCGCTCTTGTAATCGGCGACCTTCAGGGCCGTGGCGGTGTCGCTCATCACAGCTCCTCCCGGATGGCGGCGTAGAGTTCCTCGGAGGTGAACGGCACGCCGTGCGCCTTGTGGATCTCGATGGGCTTGATGCCGAACTTGCCCTTGAGGAAGTGCGCGTACTGTCCGGTGTAGTTCTCCTCCGGCACGATGAGCTTGCGCAGCGGGCCGAGGAACTGGCGGATGCGCCACTCGTTCAGGGGCGAGAGGATGCGCGGGTGCAGGTGCGCCACCCGCACGCCGGTGTCGGTCTCGATCTGCTCGAGGGCCTCGCAGATGGCGCCGTAGGTGCTGCCCCAGCCGATCACACCCACCTCGGTGCCCTCGGGCTCGTCCTCCTCCACCTGCGTCTGCTGCACGATGCGCTTGCCGAGGGCCTTCAGCTTGCGGAAGCGCTTGTCGGTCATGGCCTCGTGGTTCAGCGGGGTGTAGTTGGGCGCGCCGGACTCGGTGTGCTCCAGGCCGGTGCACATGTACGGCAGGTCATGCACGCCGGGCACCGGCATGGGGCTGATGCCCGTGTCGGTGATGGCGTAGCGCTTGAAGTTCTCGCGGCTGGCGTCCGGGCCGGGCAGCAGGCGCTCGCCCAGTTCCACCCCGGACAGATCCGGCGTGGGGATGTTCTGGCTGGTGTAGGCCAGGGCCTGATCCGTCAGCAGGATCACCGGGATCTGGTACTTCTCGGCGATGCGCACCGCCCGGACCGTCTGCCAGAAGCAGTCGTAGATGTCCAGCGGCGCCATGATGCACCGGGGCGACTCGCCACTGGTGCCGTAGATGGCGAACTTCAGGTCCGACTGCTCGGTCTTGGTGGGCAGGCCGGTGCTCGGGCCGCCGCGCATCACGTTGACGATGGTGATGGGGCACTCGGTCATGGCCGCCAGGTTCAGCGTCTCGCTCATGAGCGACAGGCCGGGACCGCTGGTGGCGGTGAGCACGCGCTGGCCGGCGAAGCTGGCGCCGATGCCCGCGGCGAGCGAGGCGATCTCGTCCTCGAACTGGACCGCGCTGCCGCCGAAGCGCGGCAACTCGCGGCAGAGGAACTCGAAGATGGGCGTGGCCGGGGTGATGGGGTATCCGGGCACGAAATCCACCTTGGCCGCGATGGCCCCGAGGGCCACGGCCTCGTTGCCGGAGACCAGGATGTGGTCGCGATCCGGCTGTCGCTCGAAGGGCCGCTGCAACTCGGCCAGGTTCTGCTCGGCGAACCGGTAGCCGGCCTCCACGGCGGCGTGGTTGCTCCGCACCACCGCATCGCCCTTCTTGCCGAAGTGGTCCTTGATCAGCGTCTTGCCGTAATCCAGGGGCGTGCCGAAGACGAAGAGCAGGGCCCCCATGGCCACCATGTTCTTCGAGCGGCTCGACTCGGTGACGTCCCGGGAGATCGCATCGAGGGGCAGTTCGAGCCGGCGCCGACCGCCGAGACGGTCGTCCAGCTTGACGAAGGCCGGGTCGTAGACCAGGAACCCGTCGTCCTTGATGTTGCTGACGTAGGCGTCGTATGCGTTGTGGTTGATGGCGCAGAGAACGTCCACCGACTGCTTGAGCGACCGGGCCGGTCCATCGCTGCCGCGCAGCTGGAACATGGCCAGACCGCCGCGAATCTCCGCCGGAAACGTGCGAAACGCGTGGATGTTGAGACCTCCACGCGCCACGGCCTTCGACAGAATTTCGCCACAGGAAATGACGCCCTCGCCACCCTCGCCGCCGATCCTGACGACCAGATCCTGGGTAGCCAACGGGAACCTCCACCGGGTTGGGTCCGGAAGGGAGCGGGCCGCGGCGGCATGCAACCGGCCGCGCCTTTCCCCGACTGCCGATCGGGGCTAAAGTAAGCACGCTTGCACCGCTTTATCAAAAACAAAAGGTGAGAAGCCCGGAATGGTGCGCACCGCCCCCCGACCACCCCACGTCTGCCTGGTCAACTCCCTGCGCGGGCTCGGCGGCGCGGAGCTCTGGTTCCTGGATGCGGCGCGGGCGCTGCGCGCGCGCGGCGTCCGGGCGAGCCTGGTGGCCCAGCCCGGCACGCCCCTGCTCGCCCGGGCGCGCGCGGCGGACCTGCCGGTGGCCGCCATCCCCATCCGCTGCGATGGCGCGCCGTGGACGCTGGCGCGGCTCTGGTGGCACCTGCGACGCACGGGCGTGACCGCCCTGGTCTGCAACCTCACCAAGGACCTCAAGGCCGCCGGCCTGGCCGGCCGCTGGGCGGGCGTCCCCGTGCGCCTGGCCAGCCGCGAGAGCGACTTCCCGCTCAAGCAGAAGGCCCATTACCGCTGGTACTTCCATCACGCGGCCACGGGGGTGCTGGTGGCCAGCGAGGCGACCCGCCGCACGGTGCTCGGCAGTGCGCCCTGGCTGGATCCCGCCCGCGTCCACCTGCTGATGAAGGGCGTGGACACCCGCCGCTTCCGGCCCGCCGAGCCGGACCTGGCCAGCCGGCCGCCGGTGGTGGGCTACGTGGGCCAGCTCATCGTCCGCAAGGGCCTCGAGGCGCTCATGGCCGCCTGGGAGCAGGTGCTGGCGGCTGCGCCGGCGAGCGGGGCCCCGCGGCTCCGGCTGGCTGGCGAGGGCCCCCTGCGCCCGGCGCTGGAGCGCTGGCGCGCGGACCTGCCGCGGCCGCAGAGCGTGGAGCTGACGGGGTTCGTGGAGGACGTCCCGGGCTTCTGGGCGGGCTGCCGGGTCGCGGTGCTGCCCTCCCGGGCGGAGGGTTACGGCCTGGCCGCCGCCGAGGCGTCGGCCTGCGGCCTGCCCGTGGTGGCCGCGCGCGCGAGCAGCCTGCCCGAGGTGGTGGCCGACGGCGAGACCGGCCTGCTCGTTCCCCCCGACCGGCCCGCGGACCTGGCCACGGCCCTGAGCACGCTCTTGCACGACACCCGCCTGGCCGCCAGACTGGGACGCGCCGGCCGCCATCGCGCCGAGACCGTCCTGGAAGCCCAGCGCTGCTGGGACCGCCTGCTGGAACTGACCTGCCCCGAGGAGCCGTCATGACCGTCCTGCGCGCCGCCGTGATCCAGACCGACCCCGTCTTCGGCGAACCCGCCGCCAACCTGGCCGCCGCCCTGGCGCTGGTGCCGGACGGCTGCGACCTGGCCGTCCTGCCGGAGCTCTGCACCACCGGCTACCAGTTCCGCGACCGCGACGAACTGCGCGCGCTCGCCGAGCCCGTGCCCGATGGCCCGACCTGCACGACGCTGCGCGACCACGCCGCACGGACCGGCACCACCCTGGTGGCTGGCCTGGCCGAGGCCCACGGCGAGAACCTCCACAACAGCGCGGTCCTGGTCCGGCCGGACGGCCGCATCGATCGCTACCGCAAGCTCCACCTGTTCTGGGACGAGAAGCTGGTGTTCGATCCCGGAGACCTCGGCCTGCCCGTGTTCGACGCCTGCGGCACCACGGTGGGGCTGATGATCTGCTTCGACTGGCAGTTCCCCGAGGCCGCCGGCACCCTGGGCCGCCGCGGCGCCCGGGTGATCGCCCACCCCTCCAACCTGGTCCTGCCGCACTGCCCGGATGCCATGCGCATCCGCGCCCTGGAGAACCGTGTCTTCACCCTGACGGCCAACCGCGTCGGCCGCGAGCACCGCACCGCCGCGGCCCTGGAGTTCATCGGCCGCAGCACCATCTGCAGCCCCACCGCCGACCGCCTGACCCTCTGCAGCGAGGATCGCCCCGAGGCCGGCACGGCCACCCTGGACCTCGCGCTCTGCGACCACCAGGTCACGCCGCGCAACCATCTCATCGCCGACCGGCGGCCCGAGTTCTACGTCCTGTGATCCGGCGCGCGGCGGTCGCCGGGAGGATGGGGTCGTTCGGTCCCGAGGGCGAATGTCCTCGCGGCGGGCGGCCCTAGATCGGA
>JAASSM010000095.1 GCA_021767885.1 bacterium
CCGCGCCGCATCGTCTTCGCCGAGGGCGAGGACGACCGCGTGCTCGAGGCCTGCCGCATCCTCAGCGACGAGGGCATGGCCCGCCCCATCCTGCTCGGCGATCCCGAGCGCATCGCGCGCGGCGCCGAGGTGGTGGGCCTGAACCTCGACCAGGTCACCCTGAAGAACCCCCGCGACTGCCCGAACATCGAGGACATGGCGCGCATGCTCCACAACGACCGCGCGCGCAAGGGCTACGACTTCGCCAAGGCGCGCCGGCTGGTGGAGCGCCCGGTGCATCACGGCGTGATGATGCTGCGCACCGGCGAGGCGGACGGCATGGTCTGCGGCGCCGAGCGCAGCTACGTGGACACCATCCGCGTGATCATGCCGCTGTCCGAGCGCGAGCCCGGCGTGGCCCGGGTGGTGGGCGTGCACGTGATGCTGGTGGGCGAGCGGGTGTTCGTCTTCGCCGACACCACGCTGAACATCGACCCCAGCGCCCGCGAGCTGGCCGACATCGCCGTGATCGCCGCCCGCGTCGCGCGCCACTTCGGCCTCGATCCGGTGGTGGCCATGCTGTCGTTCTCCAACTTCGGCGACAACCCCCACCCGGCCACGCGCAAGGTGCGCGAGGCGGTCCGCATCCTCAACAGCGAGCACCCGGAGCTGCGCGCCGACGGCGAGATGCACGCGGACGTGGCCCTGGCCGCGGACATGTGCGGCAAGTCGGTGCCCGACTGCCAGGTGGACGGCGACGCCAACGTCCTGATCTTCCCCGACCTGCAGAGCGCCAACATCGCCTTCAAGCTGGTGGGCCAGCTCGCCGACTGCGTCACCATCGGCCCGCTGCTCTATGGCCTGAAGCAGCCCATCAACATCGTGTCGGCGCGCTCGTCGGTGTCGGAGATCGTGAACATGGGCGCGCTGTCTGGGTACGAGGTGGGGCGGGCCTAGGCCGGCTCTCCTTGCCAGGCGGTCCGTGATCTGGGACCATGAGCGGGCGCGGGAGACACCGATCTCTCGCGCCCGCGCCGCGAGGTGCCGGAGGGAGATCGGCCGCGGGGAGCATCCATGGTCCCAGGAATCATCGCCGCGTTTGTGATCGCGGCCACGCTGCCGGCCACCGGCGTGGCGCTCGCTGGCTCGCTCGTCGGCGCCGGCACGGCCCCGTCGGCGGCCACGGACACCACGGCGTCAGCCGCCGCCCCGGCCGCCGGCACCACCGCGCACCGGCCCGGGGCCACCGCCGCCGCGCCGCCCGACACCACGGTCCCGGCGTACCCCGTCTCCACTCACTCCCTGCCCGGCCTGCGCTACCAGGCCCACGACCACCCCGGCCCCGTCCTGTCCTGGCGCCAGGCACGACACCGCGGGTCCCCCTTCAGCCTGGCCGACGTCGACGGCGATGGCCGCCCCGAGCTCGTGTCCCAGATGCGCGAGGGCATCCTGCTGCGCCGCCATGACGGACTGGCGCCGGTCACGCTGGACCAGTTCAACCTCCCGCCCGGATACGTCGCCGAGATTCCCACCGCCGACATCATCGCCTTCGACGCCCGGGCCGACGGCACCGACGAGGTCGCCGTGGTGGCGCCCCACCAGGATGGCACCCACTGGCGCCTGTGGATCATCGACCTCGTGGGCCAGCGCGTCCTCGGCGACATGACCCTGCCCGCGTTGCCGGGCCGCCGCCGCGACGGCGTCTGGGATGGCGCCTACATCCCCCTCGGCAGCGTCTCGCCGCCGGGCGCGAAACGCCCCCTGCTCGTCCTGCTGCGCACCGTGGGCCACGACATCCACGGCCGCGGCGTCCTCGCCATCGACCCCCTCGCCGCCGAGGTGGTCTGGCAGCGGAACCTCGATGGCCGACCCCACGGCTACTGCTCGCTGGTGGACGACCTCGACGGTGACGGCCACGAGGAGATCGTGGTGGGGACGGCGGCCGTCAACAACCTCGAGGGTCGACGCCTCTATGGCGCCAGCGACGACAGCAGCCGCGTGCTCGTGCTGGAGGCCGACGGGCGCACGCGCTGGCAGCGCGCCTTCGGCGGCCCGGGCTCCGGCCTGTACACGGCCGCCACGGATCTCGATGGCCGCCCCGGGAAGGAGGTGGTCGTCTCCAGCGGCAACACCGACCCCTCGCTCCCGTCCGTCTGCGTCCTGGATGCTGACGGCCGCATGCTGGCGCAGTACGGTCGGGACCGTCGGCGAGCCGGCGTGCTCGCGGTGCTCACCGCCCCCGACGCGCCCACGCGGCTGGCGGTCCGCTACACCGACCTGCACATCGATCTGCTCGGCTGGCGCGACGGCGCCCTCGTCCGGCTGGGTGCCCGCACGGTCAACCGCGAGCAGAACGGCCTGGTGGCGCTGGACGTGCTGCCGACGGAGCCGGGCCAGGAGGCGGTGATCGTCGGCGGAGGCCAGGTCCTGGTCTGCGACCGCGACCTACGGACCCTGGCCGGCGTGCGCCTGGACGCGGTGGCCAGCCGACCGTTCGCCATGGTCTGGCCCGTCGAGCCGGACCTGGCGATCTTCCTCCCCTACGCACCCACCGCACGGCCCGTCGTCTTCGCCCCCGCTCCGCGACAGCTCCACCCCGCCTGGTTCGCCGGCAGCGGCCTGCTCGCCCTGGGCACCGCGGGCCTGTGGTGGCGCCGCCGGACGCACCGCCGCGCCGGCCGCGTGGAGACCGACCCGGTGGTCCTCCGCGAGCTCCGCCTGCAGCTCCTCGCCCGCCTCGCCAAGGGCGGTCACGAGAAGATCGGCGCCCTGCAGGCCCTGCGCCGGCTGGTCTGGCGTCTGGACGCGGAGGTGGCCCAGGCCGCGGCGGCCGCCGGCGTCGGCGCGGGTTCCGGGGCTGGCCCCGGCGCGGGTTCCGGCGCTGGTTCCGGCGCTGGCGTCGGCTCCGGAACCCGCGCTGAGGCCGGAGACGGAGCCGGCGCTGGCCCCGGCGCCCCTGGCGGGGCCGTGGCGTCCCGGCGCGCCGCCGACCGCCTCGCGCCCGCCCTCGCCACCCTCACCGACGACACCATCCCCCGCCTGCGCGAGATCCTGGTCCTCGGCCGCCGCACCGGCGCCCCCACCCACCTCCTGAACACCGGCGCCGACATCCTGGACGACCTCGCCGCCCTCCCCGCCGATGCCCACCGCGGCCTGCCTCATCTGCACGACCGCGCCACCACCCTCGCCCGCGAGGCCGAGGCCACCCTCCAGCGTCTGCGCCGCGCCGTGGAGTCCAACTTCCGCAGCGACCTCGCCGCCTGCTTCGCCCGCGTCCTGGCCGCCCAGCAGGAGACTCTCGACACGCTGGGCATCACGGTCGTCCTGCCTCCGGCGCCAGGCGGCGGGTCCGCGCCGGACGACGGACCGGCGCCCGCCGGGGGGCCCTGGGTGGCCATGGACTCGCAGGACGTGGAGTTCGTCCTCGACAACCTGGTGGGCAACGCCGCCCGCGCCATGGAGGACGCCGCCGTGCGCCGCCTGGTGATCGCCTGGGATCAGCCGGGCAACCAGGTGATCTGCACCGTCACCGACACCGGCCTGGGCATCGCCCCGGAGGATCACGAGGCGATCTTCGAGGACGGCTGGAGCGACCGCCCCGGTGGCGGCTACGGCCTGGCCCGCTCCCGCCGCGACCTCCACCTCCACGGCGGCAACCTGCGTGTCCTGGAGAGCCGCGCCGGCCACGGCACCACCTTCGAGCTGACCCTCCCGGCCGCCGGACCACCGGCGTAGGACCGCGGCGTCGGGCCGCCGACGCAGGAGCGCGACTCCGGAACGCCGCGGTAGATTCCCGATCCCGGACGACCGACCGACCCGGCGGGGCTCCTGCCCGGTCTCTCCCCGCGCGGCCGCCGAGCGCCCCCCTGGCCCACCGGACCCGGGCGACCATTCAGAAACGCAAACAACCCAGGACATCCCAGCAACAGTGGTCCCGATCCTGGATCATATTTGCACCAGAGTATTGTCCAGGTACACCGCGGTGTACCTCCAGCCACCTCTGGATCAAATCCCCCCGAGCGCGCGACCGGCGTGATCGCGATGAGGCCGCGCCTGGCGCGGCGAGGCGGCAAGGCGGCACTCGGCGCGGCGAGACGGCAAGGCGGCAAGACGGCAAGGCTGCGCTGATCCGTCGCCGGCCCGCTCAGTCGCGCACCCGCACCGTCCGCTGCAGGACGGTGGCGCCATCGAGGGCGAGGGTCAGGTCGTACTCGGCGGCGGCGAGATCGGCGGTGGGGACCAGGAAGCTGAAGACGCCGAGGTCGGCGTTCCAGGCCGCGCTGGCCGGGCCGGTCCAGGCATGGGCCACCACGCCGTCGCGGCGCAGCTGGAGTGCGGCCGTCAGCTGGGCCGGCTCGGCCAGGGGTTCGGCGGCCACCATCACCGTCACGGTGGGGGCCCCGGCGAGCGACACCGCCGGCACGTCCGCCACGGCCCCGCGCACCACGGACGCCACCCACAGGGTGCGGGTGGCTCCCACTCCGGCGGACTGGCCCGGCTCGCCCGGCTGGCCCGGCTGGCCCGGCTGGCCCGGCTGGCCCAGCTGGCCGGGCAGGCCCAGCTGGCCCGGCCCCACCGGCGCGCGCCAGGCGGGCGATAGCAGCAGCATGAGCGCCACCGCCAGGGCCGCGCCCATGAGGAAAGGCGCGCCGCCGCGGCGCCAGCGGACATGGTCGCGCAGCCAGCGCCAGGACGCCCCCAGGGCCCCCGCCGATCCGGCGGACCGGCGGCCGGCGAGGTCCTCCCGCGTGCCGCGCGTGGCGGTCACCGTGTCGCGGCAGGAGGGACAGGAGACGGCGTGGGCGGCGGTCTCGGGGTCGGCGGCGTCGGGATCGAGGGCGAAGGTGACGAGCTGATCGGAGTCGGGGTGGCCGAAGATGGCGCCGCCGGCCAGCCGGAGCAGGCGCTGGGCCTGCTGCAGCCAGGCGGCGAGGCTGGTCAGCTCGGGGTCGGCCGCGACGGCGGCCTCGACCTGGGCCCGCTGATGGGGATCGAGGCGACCGAGCACGTAGTCCGTCAGCAGGGGGGCCGCGTCGCGCGATTCCATGACAGCTCTCCGTCGTTCGGGGCGCATGGAGCATAGACCTCCAGGTCCTGCGAGCCAACCGGTTTGCGCGGATGATCCGTCGTCGGCAGCGGGCCCGCCCGATCCTCCCAGCCATCGGGCGATCGAAGCGTGTCGCGATATGGGTCCCCATGTGATCGATGTGGGCGGACCCGCTGCTTCCCCCAACCCGAGTCGTCGGTTTCTCCGTCCGATCACCCGTTCCGTCGCGGGTCCCCCGCGACCGTTTAGGAAAAACCTTCCTGACGTTGACCACCGTCCGGGCGCCACGTAATCTGGGCGGACCATCCTGGGAGGAGGAGGGTATCGCGATGGCCACCGGCGCTGGAAATCCCGACGACCTGGTCCGCCGCTTCCGCACCGGCGAGGCCGACGCCTGCCGCGAGCTCGAGCGGTGGGCCGGCGAGGTGGTGCGCAGCCCGCGCTACGGCATCGCGCCCGCCGACCGCGCCGACCTCATCCAGGAGACCCTCCGCCAGGCCTGGCAGCAGATGAGCGAGCCGGACTTCCGGATCGACCACAGCGTCCGCGCCCTGATCCACCGCATCGCCATGGCCCGCTGCGTGGACTGGCTGCGCCGGCGCCGCGTGCAGGTGGAGGTCCAGGAGGATCTGCTGCGCGAGTTCGCCGACCCCACCGAGCGCATGGAACAGGAGCAGCTCCTGGACCGCCTCCAGCGCGCCCTGCAGGGCATCAAGCCGTTCTGCCGCGACCTGATCCGCCAGCACTTCCACGAGCGCCGCACCTACCCCGAGATCGCCGCCGCCACCGGCCGCAACGCCTCCACGCTCCGCGTGCACATGTTCAACTGCCTGAAGGTGCTACGGTCGCTCATGGGCCTGGAGGCGTCGTGAGTCGCCAGGCGCCCGCCCCGGGGACGACCTCTCCACCCGTCACCGGGCGCGCCACCGGGCACGGCCTCGCCGCGGGCGCCGGCGCCGCGGGCGGCGGGGTCGTCCTCTCCTGGTGGGCGGCCCTCGCCCCCCGGGCGATCCCGGCGTCCCGGGCGATCCCGGCGTCCCGGGCGATCCCGGCGTCCCGGGCGATCCCGGCGTCCCTGGCGATCCTGACCGCCCTGACCGTCCTGACCGCCCGGCCCGCCGGCGCCCAGTCCCCCGACCAGTACCGCCACCCCATCGACCTCTTCGAGGCCATGCGATCGGACACCGTCACCGCCAACCTCTTCAACCACCTCGCGCCGCAGCCGGACCTGCGACTGGTGGCCATGGCGCCCGATCCCGACACCGTCGTCTTCCTCGACGCGGTGGACCTGGCCTGCGCCGACCTCGACCAGGACGGCTGGACCGACGTGGTCCTGGGCGCCTCCTTCGCCGAAGGCGACCCGCCGGCACGGGTGCTCTGGGGCCGCCCCGACGGCCGCTTCGACGCCCACCGGCCACCCGGCCTTCCCCGGTTGATGCAGCGGGTCACCCGCGCCGACATGGACGCCGACGGCCGCACCGATCTGGTGGCCATCGTCGCCAGGGGCGGACTGCGCAGGCAACGCCATGGCTTCACTGGACCCACGCGGATGCCCCGCTACGAGGTGGCCGTCCTCGTCAACCGGGGCGACCGGCGCTTCACCCTCCGCGAGCGCCACGACCTGCACGCCACCGACCTGCTCGTGCGCGACCTGGACGGCGACGGCTGGCTGGACGTGCTGGTGGCCAGCGCGGAGCCGGGTGGCGCCTGGTTCCGCGAGTCGGTGCTCCTGCGCGGCGGCCCCGGCGGCCTGAGCGTCGCCCGGCGCTGGCCCACCCCGCGGCCGGACTGGGGCC
>JAASSM010000096.1 GCA_021767885.1 bacterium
CGCCTCTCGCGGGGCGACGTCCTGGGCATGGCGCTGGTGCTCGGTGCGGTCCTGCTCACCACCCGGGCCGTCCCGCCTGGTGGCGTGTCGCGACGGGCGCTCCTGGTGGGCATCCTCCTCGGCTGCCTGAGCATGGGAGCGCTCAGCCTGGGGATCGTCATCGTCAAGCCCGTCCTCTCCGATCAGCCGGTGGTCTGGGTGACGGCCATGCGCCAGTTCGCGGCCCTCGGCGCCCTGCTCCTCGCCGCGGCGCTCCCCGGACCGCGACGCGAGTATGCGCAGATCCTGCGACTGGATCGGCGCATGCTGTACTGGGCGCTCCCGGGGACGGTGCTCGGCAGCTACCTCGCGCTCATGTCCTGGATCGCCGGGATGAAGTTCACCCCGGCGGGGGCGGCCGCGGCGTTGAACCAGACCGCCATCGTCTACATCATCCTGCTGGCCCGCGTGGTCCTCGGCGAACCGCTCACCCGGCGCCGGCTCGGCGCCTGCGCGCTGGCGATCGCCGGCGTGTTCTTCGTGATCCTCGCCTGAGGGCCCTCGCGCGACGGGCCGGGATCCCGCCCTTGCTTTTCCTGAAACAATAGTTATATAACGGCCGTTGTTTCCTGGTGGACCCCACCGAGGAGCCCGGAGCATGGCCAGAAAGACCATCTTTTCCCGTGATGACGTGGTCGCCGCGGCCTTCACCGTCCTCGAGACGCAGGGTCTCGCGGCGGTCACCGCGCGCCGGGTGGCCGACGCCATGGGTGCCTCGACCGCGCCGGTCTACAGCAACTTCGCCAGCATGGAGGAGCTCCTCGACGCCGTGATGACGCGTGCGTCGGAGATGATCGTCGCCTCGTGCCGCCGGCCGTGGACGGAGGATGCGTTCCTGAACATGGGCGTGGGGTTCGTCCACTTCGTCCACGATCACCCGCAGCTGTTCCGGGCGCTCTACCTGGACAGTGCCTGGGGTGGCCGCAACGAGGAGCTCGTCTTCGCCGCGCTCCTCGAGGATCTCGCCAGGCACCCCGTCCTCGGCCAGCTGCCGGCCGATCACCGCGACGAGCTGCTCTTCCAGGCCAGCGTCTACACCATGGGGCTGGCCACCTCCCTCGTCACCGGGGTCTGGCCGGATCCCGATCTCCAGCAGGCCGAGTCGTGGCTGCGCAGCGTGGGCGGTCTGCTCGCCCGGGCGGCGATGGAATCGGCCGGCCTGCCCATGCCGCCGGAGATGGCCCGCTCGCTCGGGGAGTTCGTGGTGCCGTGGCGGCCGCCGCGCTGCCCTGGACGCAAGGAAGGATCCCATGATTGACATCCCATCCCCTCGCCGGGATCGACGCGATCGCCATCCACGGTCACCGCTGGCGGCCCTCGCCCTGATCGGCCTGCTCTGGGCCTCCGGTGCGGGGGGCGAACCCCTGCCCAGGCCGCAGTACACGCCGGTGGCGCCCCTGGGCGAGACCGTCATCGCCCGTCCTGGTGCGCCGGCGCCGCTGGACCTGACGGCCTGCCTCGAGGCCGCCCTGGCCCGGAACGACAGCCTGCAGGCCGAGCGCCAGCGCCGCGACGAGCTCGCCGGGCAGAAGCAGCAGGCGCTGGCCACGGGTCTGCCCACGCTCGATCTGGTGGGGGACTGGACGCGCCGGCGCGATCCCAGCTTCGCCCTCGATCCGACGTTCGGCGGGGACGGTGGCGGCCTCGGCGCCCCGGTGGGGGCCGACCCCTGGTTCGACGACTGGCTCGCCGGCTTCGGATCGTTCATCCCCAGCGCGGAGAACATCCCGGCCAGCACCTTCTGGACCACCCGCGTGAGCCTGAACTGGGAGATCAACCCGCTGAAGATCCTCGGTGCGGTGGGCGCGGCCAATCTGGGTCTGGAGCGCCAGGAACTGCTCATCAGGGCCGCCGAGCATGCCACCGCCGAGCGGGTGATCGGCGCCTACCACGGGGTGCTCATGATGGCCGAGGCGGTCAACGCGCTGCAGGCGCAGTACGCCAACCAGGAGGAACTGCTCGGGCTGACCAGGCTCCGGTTCGAGCTGGGATTCGCCACCCGGCTGGACACGTTGCAGGCCGCCGTCGCCCTGGCCAACCTGGAGCCCCGCCTGCGCAGCGCCCGGCAGCGGGTGGCCGATGCCGGCGCGAACCTCAACGCCGTGATGGGTCGCGACCCGGCCGCCGCCCTGACCGTGGTCAACGAGCAGCCGCTGGAACTGATGGCCATCGACCGGGACCGGGCCCTCCAGCTTGCCCGGCAGCGCCCGGAGCTGGCGGCGGTCGAGCGGCTGGTCGGCATGCTCGGCAACCAGCGGCGGGCCCAGACGGCCGACGCCCGGCCATACCTGACGCTCCACGGCAGCTACGGCTGGGTGGGCACCGAGTTCGACACCCAGTTCGATGACGGGCACGAGCAGTGGACCGCCTCGGTGGCGCTGAACGTTCCGCTGTTCAACGGGCTGCTCACCCGCGGCCAGGTGAGCGAGACGCGCGCGCGGATCCGCCGCACGGAGATCGAGCTGCGCGGATGGCAGCGGCAGGCCGAGGTGCAGGTCCTGGGCATCCTCAACGAGCTCGAGACCGCCCGTCGCAATCTCGGCGCCGCGGAGATGAACCTCACGCGGGCCGAGGAGGCCCTCGAGGAGAGCCTCCTCATGTACCAGCTCGGCAAGGCGGCCTACCTGTCCGTCCTCGACGCCGAGGCCAACCACCTGACCGCGCGCCGCACGCTCATCGAGGCGCGATATCAGGTCCTCACGCTCACGGCCAGTCTCAAGCGCGCCGTGGGCCATTCGCCCGCGGAGCCGCTGACGGCCATCGCGGGCCTGACCACGGCCGACCAGGAGAGGGAGTAGGACCATGAATCGCCGTCAGATCGTCATCGCCACCCTGGTCCTCGCCACCGGGAGCCTGCCCCTGCTGCTGGGCGGCTGTGGGGAGCCAGTGGACGAGGCGCCCCGCGAGGTGGCCGCCAACGTGCGCGTGATGCCGCTGCAGACCATGCCGGTCACCGAGTACCTGGAACTCGCCGGCCCGGTCTTGCCGGTGCGTGGCGCCGACATCAGTAGCGAGGAGAGCGGACGGGTCGCGCTGGTGGACGCCGCCAAGGGCGCCCGCGTGAAGGCCGGCGGCGCGCTGGTCACGCTCGACCGGCGCCTGGTGGCCGCCGAGCTGCAGGCGGCCGAGGCGGCCCTCGCGCTCGCCGACTACAACCTGGACAAGACCCGACAGCTCTTCGAGGCCGGCAAGATCAGCCGGCTCGAACTGCTGCAGGTGGAGGCAGACCGGGCCCGGGCCCTGAGCCAGCGGGACATCGCACGCACCCGCCACCAGCGGTCGCGGATCGAGGCGCCCTTCGCCGGCCTGGTGGCCAACCGTTACGTGGAACCGGGCGAACTGGTGACGCCGGGCACCCTGGTGGCCCGGGTCATCGATCCCTACGTGCTGAAGCTCGAGGGAGCGCTCACCGAGCGCGAGGTGGCCTGGATCGGCGAGGGGATGACCGCCACCGTCGAGCTGGAGGGGGACGGCGAGACCACCCGGGGCGTGGTGGCCTGGGTCGGCTTCGAGGCGGATCCGCGGACGGGCAAGTTCCCGGTGGAGGTGCACCTGGACAATGCGGACCTCCGGTTCCGCAGCGGCGTGATCGGACGGGCGCGCCTGGCCAAGCGCACGGTGGATGGCCTGGTGGTGATCCCGCGGGATGCCGTGCTGCCGGGGCAGGACGCGGACCATGTCTTCGTGGTCGAGGGGGAGAGTGCCGTCCGCCGGCGGGTGGTCCTCGGCCCGGACCAGGGCCTGATGGTGGCCGTCGAGCGCGGCCTGGCGCCTGGCGAGCTGCTCGTCGTGCGTGGTCAGCGGGAGCTCACCGACGGCGCCCGCGTGACCGTCACCGAGCGGGTGGCCGCGGGTGACGGGACCGCTCCGGACGATCCCGCGGTGATCAAGGCGACCAGTGCCCGGCCTCGCGTCTCCGGGGAGGTGCGCCCGTGAAGCTGACCAGCGGTGCCATCAGGCGCTATCCCATGATCTTCGCCTTCATGGCGATCATCGTGGTGATCGGTCTGGATTCCTATGTCGGCCTGCCGCGCGAGGCGTCGCCGGACGTGAAGATCCCCTACGTCATGGTGGTGGCGCCGTATCCGGGAACCTCGCCGGCCGACATGGAGAACCTGGTCACCCGCAAGCTCGAGCGCGAGCTCAAGGGGTTGCCGGATCTGGAGGAGATGACCAGCAGTTCGTTCTACGGCATGGCGCACCTGACGCTGGAGTTCACCAGCGACGTGGACATGAGCGACGCCCTGCAGAAGGTCCGCGATCGCGTGGACCTCGCCAAGCCCGAGCTGCCTGAGGACACCCGCGAGGACCTGATCATCATGGAGCTCAGTTCCAGCGACTGGCCCATCATGCAGGTCAACCTCTCCGGGGATTACGACCTCTTCCTGCTCAAGCAGACGGGCGAGGACCTCCAGGAGGTCATCGAGCAGATCCCCGGCGTCCTCTCGGCCGATCTCGTGGGCGGCATCGAGAACGAGGTCCAGGTCATGGTCGATCCGGAGCGCCTGGCCTTCTACGACCTCGCGCTGGTCGACGTGCAGGATGCCATCGCCCTGCAGAACGTCACCATCCCGGGCGGCAAGCTCTCGCTCGGGCAGTACGACTACCAGGTCCGCGTCCCGGGCGAGGTGGACGCCCCCGAGGAGATCCTCGACTTCGTGGTCAATCCGGGCGTCTCGCCGCCGGTCTACATCCGGGACGTGGCCGACGTGCGCTTCGGGATGAAGGATCGGGAGACCATCTCCCGGGTCAATGGCCGCGACGCCGTCACCCTGCAGGTCAAGAAGCGTTCGGGCGAGAACATCATCGCCATCGCCGACGAGGTGCGGGCCACGATCGAGCGCCTCGCGCCCACCTTTCCCCCCGGCACCCGCGTCAGCATCGTGGGCGACCAGTCCGAGGACATCCGGACCATGGTCCACGACCTCGAGAACAACATCATCAGTGGCCTGCTGCTGGTGATCGCCGTGCTCTTCCTGTTCCTGGGCCTGACCAATTCGCTCTTCGTGGGCGTGGCCATCCCGTTCTCCATGCTGATGGCGTTCATCGTGCTGCGGGCAGTGGGCATCACGCTCAACATGGTGGTGCTCTTCAGCCTGATCCTGGCGCTCGGCATGCTGGTGGACAATGCCATCGTGATCGTCGAGAACATCTTCCGGCACCGGGGCAAGGGCAAGGACCGCGTCGAGGGATCACGCGATGGCACCCGGCAGGTGGCGGCCGCGGTGATCGCCTCGACGTTGACGACGGTCTGCGCGTTCGGCCCGCTCGCCTTCTGGCCCGGCATCATGGGCGAGTTCATGAAGTACCTGCCCATCACCGTGATCATCACGCTGGTGGCCTCGCTGGTGGTGGCCCTGGTGTTCAACCCCGTGCTGTGCTCGCGGTTCATGCCGCGCCCGCGGCCCGGCGGCGGCAGCACCCGCGTCGGTGACGCGCTCATGCGCCTCGGCTTGCGGAGCTACCGTCCCACGCTGGACTGGGCGCTCCGGCACAAGGGGCTGACCATGTCCCTGATGCTGGTGCTGTTCGTGGTCGTCAACGGGCTGTTCGTGGTCTACAACCACGGCGTGGAGCTCTTCCCGGACATCGATCCCAACGTCGCGCAGGTGAGCCTCGAGGCGCCCAGCGGCACGCGCATCGAGCTGACCGACGCCTACGCCCGCTCGGTGGAGGCGGAGGTCGAGTCCATCGGGGATCTGCTGGCCTACAACGCCGCGGTGGGCGTCTCGACCAACGGCATGGGCGGCGGTGAGACCGCTCCCAGCAACCAGGCCCTGGTGACCCTCGAGTTCGTGGACATGGTGGAGCGCTCGCGCTCCTCCCGCGCGGCCCTCGACGACCTCCGCGACCGGCTCGCCGACTTCACCGGCGCCACGGTGCGGGTGGAGAAGATGGAGGAGGGCCCGCCCACGGGCAAGCCGGTGAACATCGAGATCGCCGGTGACGACTACGACGTGCTCGGCACGCTGGCCGAGCGCATCCGCCGGCGGATCGATGGCATGCCCGGCCTGATCAACATCCAGGATGACTACGACGACGAGTTGCCGGAGATCCGCCTCCTGCCCGACGTCGAGAAGGCCGCCCGGTTCGGGTTGCAGACCTGGGACATCGCCGGGACCATCCGCACGGCGCTGCACGGCAGCGAGACGGCCAAGTTCCGGGTGGGCGAGGACGAGTACGACATCACCGTCCGCTACCAGCAGCCATTCCGGCGCAAGGTGGAGGACCTGCGCAACACCACGGTCTTCTACGAGGGCGCGGCCATCCCGGTGGGCGCGTTCGCCACGCCGGAGTTCGGGACCTCGCTGGCGGCGGTGCGCCGCATCGACGGCGTGCGCACGGTGACGGTCTCGGCCGATGTCGGCGAGCGGTACAACGGCAATGCCCTCCTGGCCGCCGTCCGGACCGAGCTCGCGGATTTCCCGGTCCCGGCGGGCTACACGCTGGCCTACACCGGGGAGTCGGAGGACCAGCAGGAGGCCGAGGCGTTCCTCGGGGATGCCTTCGCGGTGGCGGTGATGCTCATCCTGCTCGTGCTCGTCTCCCAGTTCGGCTCGGTGACCCAGCCGCTGATCATCATCGCCTCGGTCCTGCTGTCGCTCATCGGCGTGCTGGCCGGCCTGCTGGTGACCGGCACGGCGTTCGGCATCATCATGACGGGCGTGGGGGTGATCTCGCTCGCCGGCATCGTGGTCAACAACGCCATCGTGCTCATGGACTACATCAACCAGCTGCGCGAGCGCGGCCTGGGCATCGAGGAGGCCGTGATCCGGGCC
>JAASSM010000097.1 GCA_021767885.1 bacterium
GCCCGTGTTCGTGTATGGCTGGGCCCCCTCGCCCCTGGTGGACCCCGAGGGGAACCCGCTCGCCCCGGCGGCCCACTACGAGGTCTGGCTGCAACGCGACGAGGAACCCGCCGTCCAGGTGGCCACCGTGGCCGGCGACACCACCTGGACCCTGGTCCCCGAGGAACCCGCGGAGTACAGAATACGCGTATGTGCCGTCGACACCCTCGGACGGTGTTCGGCCTTCAGCCCCTGGTCCGATCCGCTGGTGGTCCCCCGGGTCACCGGCGCCCCGGGTGCGGCGACCGCCCGCCTCGATCCGGCCTATCCCAATCCCTTCAACCCGCAGACCACGTTGCGGTACTCGGTGCCCCGCGACCTCGCCGCCGGCGCCCCGCTCCGTCTGGAGATCCTCGACGCGCGCGGTGCCCGCGTCCGCACGCTCCCCGTGCAGCGGACACCGGGCTCGCACACCGTGGTCTGGGCCGGTCGGGACTCCCGCGGCCAGGCCGTGGCCTCGGGGACCTACCTGGCGCGCTACGTCTGCGGGGCGGACCGGTCCACGACCCGATTGACGCTCGTCAAATAGGCTGTCCGCCGAGATGCCTGGGGCCTTTCCCTCCGGGCGGCCGCGGTGTATCCTGGTTGCAGACTTGAAAACACCATATCGCCACCACGGAGACAACCACCGTGACGCTCAACGTCCGCCTGGTCTCGGCGATCCTCGTGATCGCCGTCCTGCCGCTCATCCTGCTGAGCACGGTGCTCTCCGTCAGCTACCGCAGCAACGTCATCCGGGCCGCCGAGGAGCACCTGCGATCGGCCGCCTCCATCCAGCGCGACCGCGTGGCGGCCATGCTGGCCCAGAACGCCGAGCGCCTGGCCCTGGTCTCCAGCCGCACCCAGCTGCGGCTGAGCCTCGCCCAGCACCTCCAGGACCGCGACGACGCCTCGCGCGAGCGCATGAACCGCATCCTCGCCGACGCGGCGGGATCCATCGTCGGCCTCGAGGAGATCACCGTCCACGACCCCGGCGGGCTGGCCGTGGCGGCCACCGATCCCGCGGTGATCGGCCGCGTCCATCCCCGGCGCGATCTCCTGGACCGCGCCCGGCAGGCGCCGTTCGTCGACCACGTGTTCCGCGACGAGCAGGGCCGGCCGCGGGTGCTGCTGGCAGGCCCCATGGTGCTGGACGGCACCGTCCTGGGCGTGATCGTCATCCGCTCGCGGGTGGACAACCTCTACCGGGCGCTGGCGGACACCTCCGGCCTCGGCGCCACGGGCGAGACCATCCTCGCCCGCCGGGTCTCGGGCGATCGCTGGCGGTTCCTGGCGCCCACGCGCTTCCGGCCCGGAGCCGCGCTCGAGGAGTTCAGCAGCGCGTGCACCGCCCTGCCCGGCTCCTCCACCCTGCATGTCGACCACGCGAGCCCCGACTGCGTCGATTACCGGGGCCAGCGGGTCCTGGCGGTGGGGCGGAGCGTCCCGGGCACGGACTGGTCCCTGGTGGTGAAGATCGACCGCGCCGAGGTCCTCGCCCAGCTGCACCGGACCGGCGCCTGGCTCCTGGGCCTGGCGGCGGTGCTCTGCGTGGGCGTCGTGCTGGCCGCGCTGCAGTTCTCCCGCCGGCTGAGCCGGCCCCTGGTGGACCTGGCCAGCGCGGCCAGCAGCATCGCCGCTGGCGACTACACCCGCCAGGTGCCCGTGCGATCCAGCGACGAGGTGGGCACCCTCGAGTCCAGCTTCAACACCATGGCCATCCAGGTGGCCGCCGCCCACGCCGGGCTCGAGGAGAAGGTCCGGCAGCTCCACGAGGAGATCCAGAACCGCCGCCGCGTGGAGTCCGAGCGCGAGGCTCTCATCGCGGAGCTCACCCAGGCCCTCACCGAGATCCGCACCCTCGAGGGCATCCTGCCCATCTGCGCGGCCTGCAAGAAGATCCGCGACGACAAGGGCTACTGGAACCAGCTCGAGAATTACATCTCCGAGCATTCCGGAGCCCGCTTCAGCCACGGCCTGTGCCCGGACTGCCTCGCACGGTACGAGGCCCAGCTGGAATCCGACCCGCCCGATCCCGGGCCCGACGCCCCGGCCGGGTGACCGTCGGACGCGATCTCGCCTGAACCCTCATTCGTCTTTGGTTTCCCGCCGACATTGTCTTATCATTGCCATAGATGTTAAAATGATATCAACCGGATGGAGTCCGCCGCCGTGACGCTGAACGTCCGCCTGGCCTCGGCGATCCTGCTGGTCGCCACCCTGCCGCTCATGCTGCTGAGCATGGTGCTCTATGCCAGCCACCGCGGCGACATCACGCGCGCCACCGAGGAGCACCTGCGCGCGGAGGCGGCCATGCAGACCGCCCGGGTGGCCGCGGTCCTCGATCGCGACGCCGAGCGCCTGGCCATGATCTGCGGCCGCACGGACCTGCGGCAGCACCTCGCCGCGCACGTCGCCACGCGCGACCGCGTCTCGCGCCGGCAGCTGAACCGCATCCTGGCCGACGCCGCCGGTGCGGCGGCCGCCATCGAGGGCATCGCGGCCTACGATCTCGGCGGCGTCGCCGTGGCCGCCACCGACACCACCTTGATCGGGCACGTCCACCCCGAGCGCTCGCTCTTCGATCGCGCGCGGCGCCGGCCCGTGGTGGGCCACGTCCAGCGGGATGCCGCCGGCCGGTCGCACGTCGCCGTGGCCGGGCCGGTGGTGCGCGAGGGCGCCGCCATCGGCGTGGTCGTCATCCAGGCGTCGGCCGCAGCGCTGCACCGGGCCCTGGCCGACACCTCCGGCCGCGGCGAGAACGGCCCGGGCGAGACCGGCGAGACCGTCCTCGCCCAGCCCCTCGGGGGGGACCGCTGGCGGTTCCTCGCCCCCACGCGCTTCCGCCCGGACGCCACGTTCGCGGAGTTCACCAGCGCCTGCGCGGCCCTGCCGGCGTCGCGGACGCTGGCCGGCGACGAGGACGGGAGCCTGTGCGTGGACTACCGTGGCCAGCCGGTGCTCGCCGCGAGCCAGCCCGTCCCCGGCACCGACTGGTCGCTGGTGGTGAAGATGGACCATGCCGAGGTGCTGGCCCCGCTGCACCGCACCATGCTCTGGGTGCTCGGTCTGGGAAGCATCCTGTGTGCGGCCATCGTCACGGCCACGCTGCACTTCTGCCGCCGGCTGAGTCCGCCGCTGGCGGAGCTGGCCACCGCGGCCGGCGGCGTGGGCGCCCGCCGCGATGCCGGCGGTGGCGGCGACCTCGGCCTCGAGCGGCACCGCTCCGGCCCGGCCCCGTCCGCCGTGCCCACGGACGCCGACGCCCTCGCCGCCCGCCTGGACACCATGGCCATCCAGGTGGCCGCCGCCCACGCCGCCGGCGAGCAGAACACCCGCCGCCTCGAGGCCGAGATCGCTCGCCGGCGCGCGGTGGAGGCGGAATGCGAGACCCTCGCCACCGAGCTGGCGCGGGTCCGCGACCAGATCCGCTCCGGCCTGTGCCCGGGCTGCGGTGCACGCCACCAGCAGCCGACCGGGCGGGCGCGGCGCGGCGAGGTGCGCGAGTAGCCTGCGACCCCGCCGACCATGCCGCCACCGCGGCCTGGCATCGTCCTTAATCTTTACTAATCTTGTCGCCATATCCGGGTTCCCGGGTGCGCGCGGCCGATCCGTGCGCGCGGGCCCGGCCGTCGCGAAGACACCCCAGTGGAGGCTATCCAGCATGGCGCATCGACAGTCCCAGGCCCACGCCGACCGCGAGGCGGCCCAGGCGGGCCTGCGCGGCATCCAGCACATCATCGCCGTCGGCAGCGGCAAGGGGGGCGTGGGCAAGTCCACCGTCACGGTGAACCTGGCCGCCGCGCTCCAGGAGCAGGGCCTGCGCGTGGGGGTCCTGGACGCCGACATCTACGGCCCCAGCCAGCCCGGCATGCTCGGTGCCACGGGCGAGCAGGCCACCGGCCGCGGCGACGCCATCCTGCCCAACCAGCGGCACGGCCTGTCCTTCGTGTCCATGGGCCTGATGCTCGACGCGCCGGACGAGCCGGTGATCTGGCGCGCACCCATCGCCATGAAGGTGATCAACCAGTTCCTCGGCCGCGTGGCCTGGGGCGAGCTGGACTACCTGCTCATCGACATGCCCCCGGGCACCGGCGACGTCCAGCTGACCCTGGCGCAGCAGGCCCAGCTGACCGGCGCGGTGGTGGTCACCACCCCGCAGCAGGTGGCCCTGGGCGTGGCGCGGCGGGGCCTGCGCATGTTCGACGCGGTGAGCGTGCCCACCCTGGGCATCATCGAGAACATGAGCGGCTTCACCTGCGCCCACTGCCAGGAGACCACCCACATCTTCGCCCGTGGCGGCGGCGAGGCGCTGGCCCGCGAGCTGGAGCTGCCCTTCCTGGGCGCGCTGCCCCTCGATCCGCTGGTGGTGCAGAGCGGCGAGGATGGCGTGCCGGTGGTGCGCAGCGCACCGGAGTCGGAGACCGCGGCGGCCTTCCGCCAGCTCGCCGAGGGGCTGCAGCACGAGGTGGCCCGCGAGCAGGAGCGACGCGGCGACCACCCCGAGGAGGCCCTCCTCGAGGACGACGGCAAGACCGTCCGCCTGCAGTGGAGCGACGGCCACCAGGGCAAGCACAGCGCGTACGACCTGCGCCTGAACTGCCAGTGCGCCAGCTGCGTGGACGAGGACAGCGGGCGGCGCCTCCTCGATCCGGGCGCCGTGCCCCTGGACGTGGCCGTGCGCACCGTCCAGCAGGTGGGCCGCTACGCCCTGGCCTTCGCCTTCACCGACGGCCACGACACCGGCATCTACCGCTACGCGCTGCTGCGCGACCTCTGCGAGTGCGACGCCTGCCAGGCCGCCCGCGGCGAGGACGCGCAGTCGTTCAGCATCTGAGCGGTTCCGTTCCGGGGCCGTCCAGCACCTGACCCGAGACGGGGCCGCAGGCCCCGAAAGGACCGTCATGAGCCAGCCCGCGCACGACATCGCCATCACCGCCCAGCCCACGGCCAACCCCCAGGTCTGCACCTTCGGCGTGGACCGGCCCCTGCACGAGGACCGCGTGGTGCGCTGCCGCAGCGCCGAGGAGGCCGCGGGCTCGCCCCTGCTCGAGCGCCTGCTGGCCGTCGACTCCATCCGCGAGGTGGTGGTCATGGGCCGCAGCCTGTCCATCGCCAAGGAGGGCGACCGGTCCTGGCGCGCGCTGGGGCCGCAGATCGGGGCCGCCATCCGCGGCGCCATCGCCGCCGCCGCCGAGGCGGGCGTCCCCCTCATCGCCGACCAGTACACCGAGCGCACGCCCGCCGAGCAGGAGATCCGCGAGGCGGTGGCGGCCATCCTCGAGGAACAGGTCAACCCGCAGATCGCGTCGCACGGCGGGTTCGTGGAGGTGAACGACGTCCAGGGGACGGTGGTCTACCTGACCATGGGCGGCGGCTGCCAGGGCTGCTCCTCGGCCTCGGCCACCCTGCGCCATGGCGTGGAGCGGGCCATCCGGCAGGCCATCCCGGCGGTGACCGAGATCGTGGACGTCACCGACCACGCCGCGGGAACCAACCCGTACTACCGCTAGCGGCCAGCCTGGCCGCCGGTGCCGCTGAGCATGCGTCCGGCCTGGACGCGGCCGAGGTCGGTGACGTGCAGGCGGTCGCCCTCGCGGATCACCAGGCCCGCCTGCACCGCGCCGGCCACCACCCGCCGCGTGAACGCCGGCGTCCAGCCCACGTGCTTGCCGTGCAGGTGGGCCATGCGCGATTCGGCCTCCTCCTCGGGGCCGCCCTCGTGCTGGGCCAGGTGGATGGCCAGCATGAGCTGGGCGAACTCCCAGCGCTGGCGCCGGCGCCGGCGCAGCACCGCCACCAGGCCGCGCCCGGGCGCCAGCAGGAAGACCACGGTGAACACCGCGCCCACGCCCAGCGCCATGCTGCCGGCGATGGAGGCGTCCAGGGCCACGGCCAGTGCGAAGCCCAGCGCCGCGGCCAGCGCGCCCAGCCCCACCGCCAGCGCCAGCATCACGCCCAGCCGGTCGGTGAGCAGGTAGGCCGCGGCCGGCGGGCCCACCATGAGCGCCACCACCAGGATCAGGCCCACGGCGTCGAAGGCGCCCACCGCGGTCACCGAGACCAGCGTCATCAGCCCGTAGTGCACCAGCGCGGGCGCCAGGCCCAGCGAGGCGGCCAGGCCGGCGTCGAAGGTGGCGAGCTTGAGCTCCTTGAAGAACGCCGTGACCACCGTCAGGTTCAGCGCCAGCACCCCCAGCATGTACCAGAGGTGGCGCGGTCCCACGTCGGTGCCGCCGATCACCAGGCGATCGAAGGGCGCGAAGGCCAGCTCGCCCAGCAGCACCGCGTCGGTGTCCAGGTGCACGTTGCCCGCGTAGCGGGTGATCAGCACGATGCCCACCGAGAACAGGGCCGGAAAGACGATGCCCACCGCGGCGTCCTCCTTCAGCCGCCGCGACCGCGAGAGCAGCTCCACCAGCGCCACGGTGAGCAGGCCGGTGGCCGCCGCCCCGATCATGGGCAGCGGCGAGGTGAGGGTCCCGGCCAGGAAGAACCCCACCACGATGCCCGGCAGGATGGCGTGGCTGATGGCGTCGGCCAGCATGGCCAGGCGCCGCAGCACCAGGAACACGCCCACCAGGGCGCAGCCGGCGGCGGTCGTCACGGCGATGGCCAGGATCTCCCACTGCGCGCCGCTCATGGCTCGCCCTCCGTGCGGTCGCGATCCGGGCCGGAGCGCGGGTCGGGCCCCCGTGCGGGGTCGTGCCCGGGCAGGGCCGGGCCCTTGGGGCCCAGCGAGGGTCGCGCCCCGGCGCCACGGGCGTGGGGCTCCACCAGC
>JAASSM010000098.1 GCA_021767885.1 bacterium
CGCCGTTGGGCAGCTGGGGCAGCGGCGGATGCGCCACCAGCCAGGCCGCGCCGAAGACCAGCGCGGCGATCACCGGCAGCAGGCCGCGGCGCATCTAGTTGCCCCGGCTGCCCGGCTTGACCAGGGGCACGCCGTCCTGACACAGCGGGCAGCCGGCGGCCGGGTCCCAGGTCTGCACCTCCACGCGCGCCAGGGCCTGCAGGGGCAGGGGCAGATCGGCATCGGGGCTGGTGCGGTCGATGATGGCGCCGAGGCCGGCCACCACGCCGCCCGCGGACTCCACCACCTGGCAGACCTCGCGCACCGAGGTGCCCCGCGTCACCACGTCCTCGACCACCAGGACCTTCTCGCCCTGTTCCAGGAAGAAGCCGCGGCGCAGGCTCATGGCGCCGTCCTTGCGCTCGGTGAACACGAAGCGGCGCCCCACCGCGCGGGCCACCTCGTGGCCGATGATCACGCCGCCGAGAGCGGGGCTGACCACCACGTCCCAGGTCTCGCCGGTGAAGCCCGCGGCGATGGCCGCGCCCAGCTCGCGGGCGAGCTCGGGGAACTGCAGGATGCGTGCGCACTGGAAATAGGTGTCGCTGTGCAGGCCGCTGCTGAGCAGGAAGTGCCCCTGCTGCAGGGCGCCCAGCTCGGTCATCAGCTCCAGCACCTGATCGTGGTTCACGGACGGACCTCCAGTTCCGCCGCGATGGCGGCGTGGGCTCGGGCGGGATCCTGGGCACGGGTGATGGGGCGGCCCACCACGAGGAAGTCGGCGCCGGCGGCCATGGCGCCGGCGGGGGTGGCCACCCGCTTCTGGTCCTGGACGTCGCCGCCGGCCGGGCGGATGCCCGGGGTGACCGCCAGCGGTGCGGGACCCAGGGCGGCGCGCAGGTCGGGCAGGTCGGCCGCCGAGCACACCAGACCGTCGCAGCCGGCGTCCCAGGCCAGCCGGGCCAGGCGGGCCACGCGCGCGGCCACGGTGTCGTCGCCCGGGGCGGTCTCGGCCAGATCCTCCTGGCCCAGGCTGGTCAGCACCGTGACCGCCAGCAGGGCCGGTCGCAGCCCGGTGGCGCCCACCGGCGCGGCCGCGAGGGCCTCGGCGGCGGCCGCCATGGCTGCCCGTCCGGCGCCGGCGTGCATGGTCACCAGGGAGACGCCCAGGCTCGCGGCCACCCGGGCGGCGCCCGCCACGGTGTTGGGGATGTCGTGGTACTTGAGATCGAGGAAGACGCGCTTGCGGCGGGCCTGGAGCTGCTCGATCACCACGGGGCCGGAGGCGCTGAACAGCTCCAGCCCCACCTTCACGAACCGGGCGGGGTCGCCGAGGCGGTCGGCGAGGGCCACGGCCTGGTCGGCCGACGGCACGTCCAGGGCGGTGATCACGCGGTCGGCGGCGGGCAGCTCCCGCAGTGCCGCGAGCAGGTCTTCGCGTCGCATCTCGGTCCTCTCGGGAAGGGGCGATTTGCCTTGCCGCCCCCGGGGGCGTTGGTTATACCGTTCTAGCAGCCGGGGCGGGGGTTGGCAAGCGCCCGCGCCGGCGCACGCGCGCCAAAGGAAGGACGTCTCCGTGCTCGATCGCAAGTTCCTCCGCGACAACCGCGAGCTGGTGGAGCAGGCCGTGGCCGCCAAGCGCGAGGCCGTGGACATCGCCGCCTACTACGAGCGCGACGCCGAGCGCCGCGCCGCCCTGCAGCAGGCGGAGGAGCTCCAGGCGGAGGTCAACCGCGCCAACAAGGCGATCAGCACCGCCAAGGCCGCCGGCGAGGACACCGCCGCCGCCATCGCCGAGATGCGGGCGGTGGCCGGCGAGCTCAAGGCGCTCCGCGCCCGCGCCGCCGAGCTCGACGGCGAGGTGGAGGCGCTCTACATCCGCATCCCCAACCTGCCCGATCCCGACGTGCCCGTGGGCACGGAGGCGGACAACCAGGTGATCCGCACCTGGGGCGAGCCCCGGGAGATGCCCGGCGCCCAGGCGCACTGGGACCTGGGCGCGGCCCTGGGCCTGCTGGATCCCGAGCCGCCCGCTCGCATGTCCGGCTCGGGCTTCTCGCTCCTGCAGGGGGACCTGGCCCGTCTGGAGCGCGCCCTGATCAACTGGTTCCTCGACACCCACCGCACCGCCGGCTACACCGAGGTCGCCGTGCCCTACCTGGTGGGGCCGGACGCCATGCGCGGCACGGGCCAGCTGCCCAAGCTGGCCGACGACATGTACCGCTGCCGCGACGACGACCTCTACCTCATCCCCACCGCCGAGGTCTCCGTCACCAACATCCACCGCGACAGCACCCTGGCCGAGGAGCAGCTGCCGCTGCGCTACTGCGCCTTCTCGCCCTGCTTCCGCCGGGAGGCCGGCGCCGCGGGCAAGGACACGCGCGGCCTGCTGCGCATGCACCAGTTCCACAAGGTGGAGCTGGTCCACTTCGAGCGGCCCGAGCGCTCGCGCGCGGCCCACGAGGAGCTCACTGCCCAGGCCGAGGGCCTGCTGCAGGCCCTGGAGCTGCCCTTCCGCACCGTGCTGCTGGCCACGGGCGACCTGAGCTTCGCCGCCCGGCGCTGCTACGACCTCGAGGTCTGGTCGCCGGGGGTGGGCCAGTGGCTGGAGGTGTCCAGCTGCAGCGACTTCGGCGATTTCCAGGCCCGGCGCGCGGGCATCCGCTGGAAGGGGTCGTCCGGCAAGGGCTACGTGCACACGCTCAACGGCTCGGGGCTGGCCCTGCCGCGGGTGCTGGTGGCGATCCTGGAGAACTACCAGCAGGAGGACGGGACGGTGACCGTGCCGGCGGTGCTGCGGCCGTACCTCGGCGGCCAGGACCGGATCGGCTGACCGGCGCGGCCGGCGGCCCGGGAGCACGCATGGATCCGTTACCCCGCGGACTGTTCGGCCTGAAGCGGCGCCAGCTCTTCGCGCTCTACCTGCTGGTGGGCAGCGTGCTCATCGTGGTGGGCATCACCAGCTACACCCTGCGCATCACCCGCGACATGGAGAAGCAGACGCGGCTGATCACCGAGCTGGTCAGCGGCATGGCCAGCCGCACGCTGTTCTCGGGGAACCTGGCGGAGTTCGCGCCGGTGATCGGGCTGCTGAACGAGGCGGAGATCCCCCTGATCGTCACCGACCCCTCCGGCCGGCCCATCTTCTGGAACAGCGAGATCACCGGCATCCCGGCCGTGGACGACTACGACCTGCTCATGGCCCAGGACCCCGCCGCACCCACCGATCCGCGGGTGGCCGCGGCCGTGGCCATGGCTGCCGAGCTGGACCGCCGGGCGCAGCCCTTCGCCATCTTCGATCCCCAGGGCCGCCGGCGCGGCACCCTGCACTACGGCCAGAGCGCGCTCACCGATCAGGTGCGCATCCTGCCGTTCCTCGAGCTGGGCATCATGGTGCTCTTCTTCCTGGCCATCCTCTGGGGCCTGCAGGTCAAGAAGCAGAACGACCAGAACCTGCTCTTCGCCGGCATGGCCAAGGAGACCGCCCACCAGCTGGGCACGCCGCTGACCTCCATCATGGGCTGGCTGGCGCTGCTGCAGGACCGGCTGCCCGCGGGCGACGAGACGCTGCGGGAACTCGAGCGCGACGTCGGGCGTCTCAGCAAGGTCTCCACCCGCTTCGGGCAGATCGGCTCGCAGCCCAAGCTGGAGGACCACGATCTGGTGGCGGTGGTGGAGGAAACCATTACGTATTTCCGCAGGCGCTTGCCGCATCTCGGCGGCCGCGTCGAGTTGCGCAGCGAGGGAGCGGCCGGCAATCCGGTGGCGTTCAACCGGGACCTCATGGAGTGGGTCCTGGAGAACCTGCTGAAGAACGCCATCGATGCGCTGGAGCAGGGCAAGGGCACGGTCACGGTCCGTTTGAGCGACCTGCCCGAGGGCGGCGTGGCCCTGCGCGTCCGGGACACCGGCCGCGGCATCAAGCCCTCCTACCGGGCCAAGCTCTTCGAACCGGGCGTCAGTTCCAAGGCGCGCGGCTGGGGCATGGGCCTGGCGCTGGTCAAGCGCATCGTCACGCAGTACCACGGCGGACGGATCCGGGTGGAGAGCACCGGCTCGCAGGGCACGGTCTTCCTGATCACGCTGCCGGGGAAGGATGTCTGACGTGGGTTACCGCGTTCTCTGGATCGACGACAACATCGACGAGCTCCGCTCGCACATGATGTTCCTGGACCAGAAGGGCTACCAGGTCACCGGCGCCACCAACGGCCGCGACGGGCTGGCCCTGCTGGCGGAGGAGAAGTTCGACGCCGTCCTGCTGGACGAGATGATGCCCGGCCTGGGCGGGCTGGAGACCCTCGAGGAGATCCGCAAGGTCCACGAGCACATCCCGGTGATCATGATCACCAAGAGCGAGGCCGAGGACCTGATGACCAAGGCCATCGGCCGGCGCATCGACGACTACCTGGTCAAGCCGGTCTCGCCGCTGCAGATCCAGGCGGCGCTGAAGAAGCACGTCGAGGCCCGCAAGATCACCGAGCAGCAGGTCACCCGCGACTACCTCTCCCACTTCAACGCGGTGGGCGATCGCATCGCCACCGCCGACACGCCCGCGGACTGGGAGGGCATCTACAACGACCTGGTGACCTGGGGCCTGGATCTCTACCGCTACAGCGACCACGGCCTGCTGGCCACGCAGGACGAGCAGATGGCCGCCGCCAACCTGGCGCTGGGCAAGTACGTGCGCGAGCGCTACCGCGACTGGGTCCACGGCGCCGAGGGCGCGCCCGTGCTCAGCCCCGACGTCTACCGGCAGCTGGTGGAGCCGGAGGTGCAGGCGAACCGCCAGGTGCTCTGGGTGGTCATCGACTGCATGCGACTGGACCAGTGGCGCATGGTCGAGCCCCTGCTCGAGCCCTTCTTCCGCATGGAGCGCCGGACCTACTGGTCCATCCTGCCCACGGCCACGCCCTACTCCCGCAACGCGCTGTTCGCCGGCCTCTACCCCCTGGACATCGCCCGGGGCTACCCCCAGCTCTGGCACGACGGCCTGCGGGACGACACCAGCCGCAACGCCCACGAGGACAAGCTGCTCGCCGCCCAGCTCGAGCGCCTGAAGAGCCCCGCCGCCGGCAGCCTGCGCTACTACAAGATCTCCGACCAGCGCGACACCGACAACCTGCGCCGCGACTTCACCTCCCTGGACGACACCCGCCTGGTGGCCGGCGTCTACAACTTCCTGGACATCATGGCCCACGGGCGCAGCCAGAGCATGATCCTCAAGGAGCTGGCGCCGGACGAGGCCGCCTTCCGCACCCTCATGCGCACCTGGTTCGAGCACAGCACGCTGTACGAGCTGCTGCGCGAGGCCGCCCGCCGCGGCACCACCGTGGTGGTGACCACCGACCACGGCTCGCTCTTCTGCAAGCGCGCCACCAAGATCCGCGGCAACCGCGACACCTCGAGCAACGTGCGCTACAAGTTCGGCGACAACCTCACCGTGGACGACAAGCGCGTCATGCTCATGAAGGACCCCACGGACTACAAGCTGCCGTCCAACAGCCCCATCGAGACCTACGCCATCACCACCGAGAACTACTACCTGGTCTACCCGACCAACTACCACGAGTACGAGCGCCTCTATCGCGACAGCTTCCAGCACGGCGGCATCAGCCTCGAGGAGCTCATCTGCCCCTTCGCCGTCCTGCGGCCCCGCTGATCGCGCCGCCCAGCGCGCTGGCCGTCCGAGGAGCCCCATGGATCCGCTGCAGCTGCCCGACCCCGCCGGCTTCGCCCGCCGCACCCGGACCCGCGGTCCCGAGCAGACGCGGGCCCTGGGGGTGCGCCTGGCCGGCGCCATGGCGCCGGGCCAGGCCCTGCTCCTGCACGGGCCGCTCGGCGCGGGCAAGACCTGCCTGATCCAGGGCCTGTGCGCGGGCCTGGGCCTGACGGACGAGGTCCTCAGTCCCACGTTCTCCCTCGTCCACCGCTACACCGGCCCGGTGACCGTCGACCACCTGGACTTCTACCGCCTCGAATCCACCCACGACCTCGACGACATCGGCGTCCTCGAGCTCCTCGACGAGCTCGCCGACGGGCGCACCATCCTGGTGGCCGAGTGGCCCAACCTCCTGGCGCCGATGCTGTCGCGGCGCCTGGAGCTGCTGGCGCTGCCGGGCGCGGAACCCGAGGAGCGGATCTGGTCGGTGCGGGGCATCCCCGTGCTGCCGGAGGCGGTGGCCGCGCTCTTTCCCGAGGAGGTGGCGACGTGCTGACCCTGGCCCTGGACACGGCCACGCCCCACGGACGCTTCGCCCTGGCGGAGGGTGCCCAGGTGCTGGCCGACCAGCCCCACAACGTGCAGGGAAGCTACGCCGATGCTCTGCTGCCGGTGGTGGACCAGGTGCTCGCGCAGGCGGGACGCCAGCTCGCCGACGTGACGCTGGTGGCGGTGACCGCCGGGCCGGGCAGCTTCACCGGCGTGCGCATCGGCGTGGCCACGGCCAAGACCCTGGCCTGGGCCCTGGGCGCGGAGCTGGCGGCGGTCTCCACCCTCGCCGCCATGGCGGCGGCCCTGCGGGCCGCCCACCCCGACCGTGACCTGGCCGTGCCGGTGCTCGACGCGCGCCGCGGCGAGGTCTTCGCCGGCCTCTACCGGCGCGACGGCCCCTGGGTCCAGGAGCTGGCCGCGCCGGCCTGCCTGGCGCCGGATCGCTGGTGGGAGCGCCTGGTGGCGCAGGTGGCGGATCTCGACGCCCCGGCCTGGGGCGGCGATGGCGTGGCGCTGCTCGTGGGGCAGGGCGCGGACCTGCGGCCGGAGCTGGCCGCGCGCGGCGAGCCCGCGGCGCGGGCCTGGGA
>JAASSM010000099.1 GCA_021767885.1 bacterium
AGTCCGGAAGTCCCCATCCCGTCGGCAGGGAACGCGGCGGCAGCACCGTCTGCGGCTTGCCCATGCGCGTTCCCAGGAGTTCCAGGTACCACAGGCCGTAGTCGAAGGCCTCCGGATCCGGCCGGGGGGCTGCCGCTCCGACCGCCAGCGCGCCCGGACGGGTCGGCTGCTCGAGGACGGAGCCCGCCAGGTGCGCGGCCGCCTGCTCCACCAGCGCCCCGATGCCGAACGGCAGGCCGAGGCCACCGCGATCGCCCAGCAGCGCGGACCAGTCGATGAGCGGCTGGGGCGGATACTCCAGCAACGCGACCTGCCGGTCCTCCGGCAACCCAGCCCGTTCGCGTGCCAGCTCGATGGCCGCCTGCAGGCCGCCGAGGCGGTCGCACAGCCGACGCTCGATGGCGTCGCCGCCCATCCAGACCCGGCCCTCGGCCACCTCCTGCACGTGATCCTCGGGAAGCTGGCGCGCCTCCGCCACCCCGGCCACGAAATCAGCGTACGCCTCGAGGATGTAGTCCTTCGCCAGGGCCAGTTCCTCGGCGTCGAGGCCGCGCTGGGGCACGCCCAGGCCCAGCCACGGCAGGCGGAGCTGGCGCAGCAGGTCGGCGTGGTCGCCCACCTGGACGCCGTCGTAGTTCAGCCCCAGCTTCTCTCCCGCGCCGGCGTCGTGGATCCAGGCGGCGATCACGCCGATGGAGCCGGTGACGGTCAGCGGCGTGGTGAGGATCTCCTCGCCATGCATGCTGATCCAGTAGCCGCCCGACGCGGCCACGTCGCCCTGGCTGACGATCACCGGCTTGCCGGCCGCGTTGAGCTCGGCGATGGCGCCGGCCACCAGATCGCTGGGCAGCGGATCGCCGCCCGGAGAGTCCGCGCGCAGGACCACGGCCTCGATGCGATCATCCCGCAGGGCGGCGCGCAGGAAACGGCTGGTGGCGCGCCCCCGGATGCCCGAGTCCATGGCGCAGGGCCCCACGGCGTAGACCACGGCGATCTGCGGCCGCTCGCCCCATTGCGCCTCCGGCCAGGCGTCCGGCGCCAGCCCCCGGTGCGGCCCCATGGGCCGGTGCCACTGCTCGCGGAAGTAGCCGTCGAGGTCCTGGCCGCGGCCGAGGTCGTCCACCAGGCCGGCCGCACGGGCGCGCTCGGCAGAGAGGCCGACGGTGTCGTTCACCAGCTCGTCGAAGGCGAAGGCGGAGAGGTCGCGGGCCGCACAGATCTCCTGGCGCAGCTCCTGGTAGATCACGTCCACCATGCGCTGGTCCTGCTCGCGTTCGCCCTCGGACATCTCCATGCGCGAGCCGGTCTCGGCGGCGGACTTGTACCGGAAGTAGCGCAGCTCCTGGAAGCCCAGGCCCATGCGCTCGAGGAGATCGCGGTAGTAGGTCCGGCCGGTGGCCACGCCCTGCAGGACCAGGTCGCCCTCCGGATCCATGATCAGGTGGTCGGCCACGCTGGCCAGGTAGTAGCCCAGCATGTCCACGCGGCCCACCATGATCACCAGCTCCTTGCCGGAATCCTTCACGCGCTGCAGGGTCTGGCGCAGCTCCCAGATCAGCGACGGACGGCCGCGCAGATCGGTGAGGTCCAGGGCCAGGCCCTCGATGCGCGTGTCGGCGATGATGGCCTCGAGGTACTGGGAGAGCGGCAGCCAGGCGACGCGGCGGTCGTCGAAATAGCGGTAGCGCTGATAGGTGAGGTAGCGGTTCTCCAGGCTGATGCGGGCGTACTGCTCCTCGCTGGGGCGGAACGGCCACTCCGGCTCGTCGGTGGCGTTGGGCAGGGGCGGGTTGTAGCGCATGACCAGGTGGGCGTAGTCCAGGGCGCCGGCCCCGGCGTCGGTGCTGGCCACGCCGTGGGTGCCGCCGTCAGCGAGGTTGACGCCCACCTGGAAGACCCAGCGCCACTTCCCCGAGCCGGTGATCTCGCGCGCGGTGGCGCCGACGTGGATGCCCCGGAAGGGGATCACCGTCGCGCCCAGGCCCCAGCGACCCTCGTCGTGCCAGAGGCGGTCGTCCTCGCCCAGCGTGTGATCGGCGAAGACCGTGAAGCGGTGGCTACCGTTCCAGGGGCGCAGGCCGAGGTCGAAGACACCTTGCCGGGCACTGGACGCCATGGACCAGTTGCCGGCCACCCCCAGCGAGAGCAGGCGCCCCGGCCGCCACAGCCAGCCGGCCACCAGGGCGTCCTCGCGGCCGAGGACGTCGGTGTCGCCCGTGGCCCAGCGGTACGCGAGGCCCAGACGGCTGCCCCGGTCACCGCCGGAGATCCCGAGCTGCCAGCTCGTGAGGCGATGGTTCTCGCCGCCGAGATCGAAGAACTCCGACTGCACCGCCGCGCCCAGCCAGCCGCTGGTGGCCAGGCCCCAGTTGTTCCCGGAGAACTCGCTGGCCGAGCGGAACCAGACCGCCAGCTCCTGGCGACCGGGCTGCAGGGTGGACCACGCTGCCGGGTTGATGAAGCCGCCCAGGGCGCCGCTGGTCACGCCGGGGGTCTCGAGGATCCAGTCGGTGCCATCGTGATAGTCGAGGACCTTGCCGGCCGGCGCGTCGGCGGTGGGCTGGGCCAACGCCGTCACCGCCGTCACGGCCACCAGGACGGTCAGGAGCAGGACGACCGGGAGCGGGGCGGGTGGCGCGCAGAACGCCAGGGGCAGGGCGACGCGTGGCGCCGCGGGTGGCTGCTGGGACACGGAAACACCTCGTGAGGAAGGAGCCGGGCCGGGGGCGGCGGTGTGGCGCCGCCGGGGGCTGACGCCTATGGTTGCAGCCTACCAGCCACCACCGGGCGCTGCAACGAGGAGGCCACCGTGCGCCACGCGCTGCATCACGACGTGTTCATCCGCGAGGCCGGCCGCGAGGACGGCCCCGACACCGTGCTCTGGATCCACGGCCTGGGCGAGAGCGGCCTGGGCTTCGAGGGGATCCTGGACCGGCCGGAGCTCGGCCGGTGGCGCCACATCGTGCCCGACCTGCCCGGCTATGGCCGCACGGCCTGGACGCGAGCGCCGCGATCCCTGGCCGAGCAGGCCGACCTGCTGGCCGACCTCGCCGCCGAGCGCGCCGGCGGCCCGGTGGTGCTCGCCGGCCACAGCATGGGCGGGGTGATCGCGCTGCTGATGGCCGAGCGGTCGCGCGCGCTGGTGCGCGGGGTGATCGACATCGACGGCAACAAGAGTCCGGACGACTGCACGTTCAGCGGCCAGGCCGCCGCGCAGGATCCCGGCGCCTTCGCCAGTGGCGGGTTCGACGCCCTGCGGGACGCCGTGTATGCCGCGGGCACCGGGGAGCCCGCCCAGCGTGGCTACTACGCCAGCATGCGCCTGGCGTCGCCGCAGCAGTTCTGGCTGAACAGCCGCGAGCTGGTGGAGATGTCCGGCCGCCGCGACCTCGCCGGGCGGCTGGCCGCAGTGGCCGGCCGTGGCACCCGCGTGGCCTACGTGGCCGGCGCACCGGGCGGCGCGTCGGCGGAGTCCCGGCGTCTGCTCGCCGCGGCCCGGGTGCCGGTGATGGAGATCGCCCCCAGCGGCCACTGGCCGTTCCTCGACCAGCCCGACGCGTTCACCGCCGCGGTGGCGGCGTTCCTGGCGGAGGTGTCGTAGGTCATGGATCTCACCACGGTGGCCACCGAGACCCTGGCCGAGCCCGCCGCCGCTGGCCGGAGCGCGAGGTCACCGACGAGAAGACCCACGCGGCCGCGCGCCGCCTGGTCCCGGACGAGGGCCGCGACCATGTCGCCGTCCTCAACTTCGCCTCCGCGCGGCGCCCCGGCGGGGGATTCCTGAAGGGCGCCCGCGCCCAGGAGGAGGACCTCGCCCGCGCCAGTGGCCTCTACCGCTGCCTCGAGTCCGAGCCCGGGTACTACCAGGCCAATCAGGCCCAGGACTCGCCGCTGTACAGCGACCACCTGATCTACTCGCCCGGGGTCCCGTTCTTCCGGGACAGGGACCTCGCCCTGATCGCCGAGCCCTTCCAGGCCGCGATCATCACCTCTCCCGCACCGAACGCCTCGCGGCTCGCCGGCCAGGGCGCATCTGGCGAGAGCACCTGACGAGCCGCCGGTTCGCCGGCTGCTTCGATGGGGTGACCTTCGCCGTGTTCGACACCACCGATGATCGTCGCGTCCTGGCCGCCTTCCAGCGTCGACTCGGCTGACGACGGCCCGGTTGGCCGGCCCGTGCGAGCGTCGATCACGTCGCAACCGACTACTTCAGGAGCGTCAACCTCTGGCTCTGGAGGGTCGTGCCCGCTCGCAGGGTGCCGAGATAGACGCCGCTGGCCATCGCCTCTCCCCGCGCGTCCTGTCCGTTCCAGACCACGCGGTGCGTGCCCGCCGGCAGCCCGCCCGCATGCAGGGTGCGCACCAGCCGGCCGCGCAGGTCGGTGACCACCAGCTCCACGCGCGGCGCCGCGGCCGGCAGCGAGAAGCTCACCGTGGTGGCCGGATTGAACGGGTTGGGGTAGGCCGGCAGCAGCCGGGGCACCGCCACGGCGGCCGGAGCGGCCGTCGTCGCCCCGCCGAGGGCCGTGATGTCGTCGACGCGCAGGAAGCCGATCACGTTCACGCCCCGGGCCGCCGCCTCGGGGTTGTGCAGGATCCGCAGCGCCCGGACGTCGCCGAGCACGTCGGCGTGGCTGGCCGTGCCCTGGACGCGGACCAGCGCGAGTTCATCGAGGTCGAAGGTCACGGTCGCGGACTGGCCCGGCGCCAGTTCCACCGCCGCCAGGGAGGAGAACCAGGTGCTGCCGGGCGTGCCGGGATTGAGGGCATCGCCGAGCGCGACGCGGATGAAGAGCGGCTCCTGGCTGCCCGGGTTCTCCAGGTCCATCCGGATCGCCTGCACGCCGGCCGTCAGGTAGTCGCCCGACCACTGGATCACGTTGAAGGTGACCAGCTTGCCCGTCCGGCCGTTGCCATCGGCGGTGAGCTCGAGTGCGAAGTCGACGTTGGCTCCGCGCTCCCAGAAATCGGTGCTGCCGATGGTATCGAAGCCATCGACCTGGCCCACGGAGACCTGGGCCGATGCCGGTGCGGCGGCGATGGCACCGCACAGGGCGGTGGCGAGCAGCAGGGTCGAAGCGAGCAGGAGTGGGCGGCGGGACGACAGGGGCGAGATGCGGCGCATGGAGGAGCCTCCGGATCCGGGGGAGCGACGACGCCATCCCGGACACGGATAACGCATTCCCGACCTTTTCGCTCGTGCTTCCTGACGGGCTCCGCCCGTGCCGTGATCCATGGCTCGCGCGGCTAGGGCCGCCGCGACCGCACCGGATCGGCCGGCTGGGGCACGTGCTGCACCGCCGCGTCCGCCAGCCGCGCCAGCGCCTCCTGGACCGCGCGCTCGAGCTGCGGATCGCGTCCCTCGGCCACCAGGCGCGGCGTCATCTCCACCGGGATGTCCGGCGCCACGCCCTCGTTCTCCACGGCCCACTCGCCCGCGGTGGTGTAGAAGCCGCCGCGCGGAGCGGTCATGAAGCCGCCGTCGATGAACCGCGGCACGTCCCAGATGCCCACCAGGCCGCCCCAGGTGCGGGTGCCGATGAGCGGGCCCAGCTCGCGGGCGCGGAACATGTACGGCAGCATGTCGCCGCCCGAGCCGCTCATCTCGTTGATGAGCATCACCTTGGGCCCGAAGAGCGCCGCATTGGGCGCGGTCCAGGGCGTCTTCTCGCCCACGGGGTTGTTGAAGTAGCCGTAGAGGGGCCGGTCGAGCAGGTCGATGATGTAGTCGGCGATGGAGCCGCCATGGTTGAACCGCTCGTCGATCACCGCGCCCTGCTTGTGCATCTGCGCGAAGAAGTAGCGGTTGAAGGACGTGTAGCCGCCGCGTCCGGTGTCCGGGATCCAGACGTAGGCGAGGCGGCCGCCGCTCAGCTCGTCCACGCGGCGGCGATTGTCCTCCACCCAGGCACGGCGCCGCAGGCCCTCCTCGCTGCGCACGGGGATCACGGTGACCTCGCGGGCGTCGTCGCCGGAGGGATCCTCGGCCACGGTGAGTTCCACCTGCCGGCCGGCGAGCCGGTCGAAGTAGCTGTAGAAGTTGCGGTCGGTCGTGACCTCGCGGCCGTCGACGGCCAGGACGTGGTCGCCCTCGCGCACGTCGATGCCCGGTCCGCTCAGCGGCGCGGCCAGCTCGGGGTTCCAGTTCTCCCCGTCGTAGATCCGCGCCAGCCGGTAGCGGCCGTTCTCGACGACCACGTCGGCGCCGAGCAGTCCCACCGGCACGGTCTCGACGTCCGGCATCTCCCCGCCGCCGTTGAAGCTGTGGCCCACGGCGGTCTCGCCGCCCAGGATGTCCAGCAGGTAGTTCAGGTCGGCGCGGTGCCGCACGTGCTCGAGCCACGGCGAGTAGGTCTCCCACGCCCATTCCAGATCCAGGCCGTGGACGTTCTCCACGTAGAAGTAGTCGCGCTGGAAGCGCCAGCCCTCGCGGAAGATCTGCGCCCACTCGGCCGCCGGATCCACCCGCATGCGCAGGCCACCGAGGTCGAGGGCGTCCTCGCCGGGGTCCGGCTTGCCGTTCGCATCGCTCACCAGCCAGCGATCGCCCTGCAGGGCCAGCAGGAGCTTCTCGCCGTCGGCGGAGACGTCGACGGCGGTGACGCCGCCGACGAGCTCGGTCTCCTCGCGGTCGGCCAGGGAGTAGCGGTAGAGGGTGCCGCCGGGGCGGTCGGGCCTTTCCTGCACGGTGTAGAAGATGGTGCCGTCGGCGCCGGCCGCGAGCGAGGCGTAGGTGCGGGCGGGCAGCTCGAGATCGATGATCCGCTGGTC
>JAASSM010000100.1 GCA_021767885.1 bacterium
GGGCGATCCCGTGCCGCCGGAGCGCATCCGTGTCGAGGTGCTGTTCCACGCCGGGCAGGATGGCGAGGCGGTCGCATCCCAGGCGTGCGCAGAGGCCGATCATCAGCGCCGTGCCGCGGCCGTCGACGCCGAGATCGGACTGCAGGATCAGCTCGGCGGGCGGGGCGAGCAGCGTCCACAGCCAGCGGATCAGGTCGAGGTTGAGGTCCACCAGACGCCGCTGGCCTCGGGCGTAGATGTGGGTGATGGCCGGGGCGTGGTCAGCATACCATGGGGCGTGGGCGTAGTTCTGGCGGATGCCCCGCAGGTGCTTCGCGCGCCAGCCGCGCTCCTCGGCGATCTCCACCTGGTCGATGCGCTGCAACCCCCGGCCGGTGCGCCAGACGGGCACGGTGAGCCACAGCTCGCCGTCCTCGTTCTTCAGCCGGTTGCTGGTCAGCCAGGTGCGGCCGCGGGGGAACTGGACCTGGTCCAGCAGGACCAGGCGGTCCGCGTGCAGGGCCTTGTGGAAGAGGCCCGGCCAGGGCAGGAAGATGGGCTGGTGGGTGGCCAGGATCACGGGCTCACCTCCCGGTGGCGGATCCGGTGGGGTCCGCTCCCCGGACAATGTCGCCGCGCGGGCCGGGCCTCGCACCTTGCGGGTCGCCGACTCTCGGCTTTCATGTAGAGAACTTTTTTCGTCGCATTTCTGTCACGCGGCGATCATGGACTCCGTAGAGGACGCCAGAGAGCCGGCCGCCGCGACGGCCCGGCGCTGCCCGTAGAGCATATCGTCCGTTTCCAGCCCGGGAGAATCCCATGAAGACCCTTGCCATCGCCCTGCTCGCCGTGATCGCCAGCGCCCTGGCCGCCGTGCCCACCGCCGCCCAGTCGTTCTCCTTCGAGGAGATGATCGGGACCTGGGAGGGAACGGTCTCCAGCGAGTACTTCGGGGGCTACACCGACCCCATCACGCTCATGGTTCACGCCGACGGCACCTACGACGAGACCAGTGGCCACCTCAGCGTCAGCTACTACGACCAGCGCTTCGTCTCCCACGAGGCCTCCACCAACCGCGTGAAGTTCCGCTGGCTGACCACGGTCTACTCCGGCCAGTACTTCTACACGACGGTCTACTTCGAGGTGGTGGAATACACCGGCGACCACCTGGTGCTGCACTACAATTTCGACGACCTCGACCAGCCCCTGCCCGAGGTCCAGAGCCTGGTGCTGACCCGCGCCGGCACCACGAGCGTCGGCGACCAGCGCGGCCGCACGCCGGCGGCCGTCATCTCCGCGACCGCCTACCCCAACCCGTTCAACCCGGCCACGCGCCTGGCCTTCTCCCTGCCGTCGGACGGACCGGTCCGGGTCGAGGTCCTCGATCTGCGCGGCCGCCGCGTCGCGTTGCTGCACCAGGGGCCCCTGGCGGCCGGGCGTCACGAGCTGGAGTGGCGAGGACGCGACGCGGCGGGCCAGGCCGTCCCCGGCGGGGTCTATCTCGCCAGCATCCAGACCCCCACGAACCGGCAGACGGTGAAACTCACCCTGGCGAAGTGAGCCTCACCGCTCACTCCTTCACCGCGCCCCGGGTCAGCCCCTGGACCATGCGCCGCTGGAAGACCAGCGTGAGCACCACCACCGGCAGGGTGGTGATGGTGGCCGCGGCCATGATCTCGCCCCAGGGCACCTGCCCGTGCAGCCCCTCGAACAGGGCGATGCCCACGGGCAGCGTGCGCGCGGCGTGGTCGGTGGTGAGCATGAGCGCGAACAGGAACTCGTTGAAGGCGAAGATGAACGCCAGCAGGAGCGTGGAGAGGACGCCCGGCGCGGCCAGTGGCAGCACCACGTGCCGCAGGGCCTGCAGGCGCGTGCAGCCGTCCACCAGCGCCGCCTGGTCCAGCTCCCGGGGGATGCGGGCGAAGTAGCTCACCAGCACCCACACCGCCAGCGGCAGGGTCCAGGCGGCATAGGGGAAGACCAGCGCCTGGTGGGTGTTGATCCAGCCCAGCTGCGCCATGGCCCGGAACAGGAAGCCCAGCAGACTCACCGGCGGGAACATGGACAGCGCGAGCACGGCCACCAGCACCGTCGCCTTGCCCGGAAGCGGCAGGCGGGTCAGGGCGTAGGCCGCCAGCGAGGCGACGCTCACCGCGAGCAGCGCGCTGAGGGCGGCCACCAGCAGGCTGTTGCGGACGTAGGCCAGGACGTGCGCGGTGGGATCGGTGAGCACGGTGCGGACGTGGTCGAGGGTGGGTGTGAAGGGCACGTCGGGCCGCAGGAAATCCGGGCGGGCGGCCAGGCCGGTGGCCACCATCACCACCAGCGGGGCCAGGCAGAATCCCGCGGTGGCCAGGATGCCCGCCGCGAGCAGGAGCCGCCGCATCCGCCGCTCGCTCATGACAGATCCCTCCCGAAGCGTCCCAGCCGCACCACCACCAGGGCCAGAAGGAAGGTCACCAGGAAGAGCACGGTGCTGCTGGCCGCCCCGTAGCCCAGGTCGCCGGCGCTGAAGTGCTCGTACGCCAGCAGCGAGAGCGAGGTGGTGGCGCCACCCGGGCCGCCGCCGGTGAGCACGTAGATGACGTCGAAGACGCGCAGCGCCTCGATCATGCGGAAGAGCACGGCCACCACCAGCACCGGCCGCAGCAGCGGCAGCGTCACCGCGGTGAAGCGCCGCCAGAGCGAGGCGCCATCCACGCGGGCCTGGTCGTGCAGCGTGCCGGGGATCTGCGCCAGGCCCGCCAGCAGGATGATGGCCACGAACGGCGTGGTCTTCCACGCGTCGGCCACCAGCAGGGCCAGGAACGACCCCGCCTCGCTGCCCAGCCAGTGCACCGGCTGTTCCGCGAGGCCGAGGCCCTGCAGCAGCCAGCTCGCCGCGCCATGCTCGCCGCCGGCCACGATGCGCTCGAAGACCCGCCCGGACACCGCCGCCGGGATGGCCCACGGAACGAGCACCAGCGCCCGCAGCGGGCCGCGGCCCGGGAAGGTCTGGTTCAGGACCAGGGCGATGCCCAGACCGAGGGCCACCTCGAGCGGGACCGAGGCCAGCATGAACAGCACGGTGAAGCGCGCGGCCTGCCAGAAGGCGGGGTCGTCCAGCAGACGGGCGTAGTTGGCCAGGCCCACGAACGCGCGCGGCAGGAAGACCACGTCGCGCAGGGTGCTCTGGACCATGGTGCCGATCACCGGGACCAGGACCAGCCCGCCCAGCAGCAGCGCCACCGGCAGCAGGTAGCCAGCGGCGTGGCGCCAGGGAAGCAGGCGCGCCGTGGCGGCGGGACGGCGACGGTCAGCGGACATGTCCGGGGCCTTCCGCCTGGCGCGGACGGGCGCTGGCTGCCGCGCCGTCGCGGACGTGCCCGGAGCCGGCGTAGTACCGGTCCAGGGCCGCGATCTCACGCTCCGCGGCCGCCAGGGCCGCCGCGGGCGTGACGCGGCCGGAGATGGCGGCGCTGAGATGGCGCTGCAGGACACCCGACATCTGGGGATACCAGGGGACCGGGGGCCGTGGCCGCGCCGCGCGGAGGGCCGCCTCCAGCCGCGGCAGGTGGGGCAGTTCCCGGATCAGGTCGCGATCGCGGTAGAGATCACGGCGGCCGGGATTCCAGCCGAGGCGCCGGACCATGGTCTTCTGGACCGGCCGCGACGTGAGCCAGCGCACGAGGCGGATGGCCTCCTGGCGGGCGTCGCTGAACCGCGAGACGCCCACGTGCCAGCCGCCGAGCGTCCCGGCGCCGGTGCCCGGCTGCGGCCCCGGCAGCGGCGCCACCCCCACCCGACCGCGGACCGGCGAGCCGGGCCGCTGGTGAAGCGCCCAGGCGTAGGGCCAGTTCCGCTCGAACAGGGCGTCGCCCCGCTGGAACGCGGTGCGCACCTCCTCCTCGCGCATCTCCGTGCTCGTCGACGGCGGCGAGAGGCGGTGGACGTGGATGAGGTCGTGCATCAGCGCGAGGGCGGCGCGGTTGGCCGGGGTGTCCACCTGCCAGCCCTGCGCCGTCCGGTGCAGGCCGCCGTCCCGCCCGGCGAACTCCAGGAAGTTGACCACCAGCCCCTCGTACTGCGCGCCCTGCCAGACGTGGCCGAAGAAGCGGGGATGCTCCGGGCGCTCGGCGGCCTGGACGGTCCGGGCCATGGCCACCAGCTCATCGAGGGTCCGCGGTGGGCCGTCGAGGCCGTGGGCGTCGAGGAGGTCCTCTCGCCAGTAGAGCAGACCCACGTCGAGGTAGACCGGCAGGGCCAGCAGCTCGCCGGCGTGGCGGTCCACGGCGTCGAGGATGCCGGGGAAGACGGTGGCCGTGTCCGCCGCATCCGGTGGCAGGGGAGCCAGCCAGCGGGCGGCGGCGAACAGGCCGATCCAGGCCACGTCCATCAGGAGCACGTCGGGGTCGGGCCGGCCGGCCGAGAGCGCCACGATCAGCCCCTGGCGCTGCTGGGCCGTGTCCGAGGGCTGCCGCAGCAGCTCCACCGACACCCCCGTGCTCTCCTCGTAGGCCGCGACCATCTCCTGCCAGACCGCCAGCTCGGCGGGAGCGCCACCCACGGAGAGGACCAGATCGGCAGGCGGGTCGCCGCACCCCGCGGCGGTCAGCACCAGCGCCGACAGCGCCACGGCCAGGATCTGGCCGGAGCGCCGGGCGGGCGCCGGAGGCGCGAGCGCTGGCGGCGGGACGCGACGGGGCTCCATGCCCACACCATGACCGAAGGCGGCGCGGGTGTCGAGGGGACGGCCGTCGCGACCCGCAAAAGTCGGGGAACTTTCTCGGATATTACGGGTATCCCGTATATCCGAACCCGGATTCACGCCGGGTATCCCGCCCCTCGAGCAAGGGATGCATCATGTTCGCCAGCGACCCCGGCCTCGGCCCCCGCGCCACCCGATCCGCCGGCCGCCGCACGGCCGCCCGGCTCGGTGGCACCGCCATCTACCTGGGCCCCTGCCGCCGCTGGCAGCAGGTGCTGCAGGTGCAGCTCGAGGCCCTCCAGGACGACGACGAGAACGACCTCGACGCATTCGACGACCTCGACCCCGCGGAATGAACCCGCCGACACGCGCGCGACGGCCGCGCGAGGCCGATTATTTCACGAGGGTCAGCTTCCGCGTCCCCACCTGCCCGGCCACCTCCAGGCGCGCCAGATAGACCCCGCTGGCCAGGGCCTCGCCGCCATCGCCGCGACCATCCCACGCCAGCACGTGCGGTCCGGTCGCGAACGAGCCGGCGTGCAGCGTGCGGACCAGCCGTCCCTGGGCACTGTAGATCCGCAACGTCCCCTCTCCCGCACGGTGCACGGTGAACCGCAGCTCGGTCCGCGGATTGAAGGGGTTGGGCATGGTGGCCAGGCTCAGGGGTCCGGCCGCGGGCGTCCGGTCCACGCCGGTCGGTCCGGTGAGCACGTCCGGCCCGAGCACCTGGGGCTGGCCGGCGGCGTCGAAGGCGTACGGGTCGATCCGGAAGCTGCGGTTGCCGGCGAACCCCTCGTACTGGCCGTCCAGCAGGTACTTGTACTCGATGTCCAGCGGGCCGCCGGCGGGGAAGATCACCGCCCGGGCGTAGATGCCGTCGCCCGCCGTCTCGTCCGGCGCGACGCCGTCGTCGGCCATGGGGTTGAGGGACGGGACGTCCCAGCTGAACACCGGCGGGTCGCCCACCGTGGTGCCGTTGACCGCGAGCAGGCTGTCGTGGTGCGGGACGCTGGTGGCGTCGAGCTGGAAGACCACCTCCACGTCCCGGTAGCCGATGGTGCAGAAGTCCCAGAGGTAGACCGGCAGGACGAGCGGGCCGAGGTCGCCACCCACCACGTCGTACGCCGCATCGTCGAGGAACACGTCGCGGTCGCCCTGTCCGAAGCACTCGTACTGTCCGTTCAGCCGGAACTTGTAGGTCACGTCCTTGCGGGAATCGGCCGGGAAGGTGACCAGCGCGGAGTAGATCCCGTCGCCAGCGACCTCGTCGGCGCCGGCACCGTCGTCGGCCATGACCACGGCCGGGGGCCAGGCCTGGTCCAGGGGCGCCACGTTGCCGGCCACCGCCACGGTGTCCTGGACGCCCGGCGCCACGTCGTTCATGTCCACGAAGAAGACCACGTCGATGGCGTGCGCCGTGAAGTCCGCGGGATCCTCGTCGTTCCACCAGACCTCGACCAGGTCGCCATCGCTGCCATCGCGCGTGATGGTGTGGGTGCGATTGCCCGGCAGGGGCTCGTAGGTCTCGCAGTTGTGCACGAACTTCCACTCGAAGGTGGCGCTGGCTCCGCCCTCGCCGTCGCCGGGAGCCCAGAACTCGCCGGACCACTGGTAGTCGCCGCCGCCGAGGTCCACCATCTGGGCGCCGTCGCAGAGCGCCCAGGTGAGCGGCCAGGTGCCGCCCTCGACGGTGAAGCCATCCGGCGGCGCGGAGCTGTCCTCCAGGTACCGGCCCATGTGCCCGAGGAAGGTGACGGTCTTCCAGAGGAACTGGCCGCTGTCCTGGTCGGCGATGGTGTTGCCGGCCAGGTCCTGGACGCCGGTGACGGTGACGGTGTAGAGGTCGGCGCTCACCGGCAGCGCCGCGTCGAGCTCCAGCCGGACGCGGTCGGCCTGATCGGGGTCCACGGTGGCGGCCACGATGGTGGCGCCGGGCAGGTCGTAGTTGCCGGGGACCTCGGCCGTGGCCGCGGCCACGGGCTCGGAGAAGCGGACGAAGACCTGATCCTGGGCGCTCATGCCCACCAGCTGGACGGCCGGCGGGACGGTGTCGGTGGCATCGAGGATGGTGTGCGCATGGTAGGCGGTCATGGGGACC
>JAASSM010000101.1 GCA_021767885.1 bacterium
AGCAGGTGCTCTACAACGCGCTGTCGGTCCTGCTCAACCAGGGCGACCGCGTGGCGATCCCCGCGCCGTACTGGGTCACCTATCCGGCCCAGGTGGCGGCCCTGCGAGGGGAGACGGTGGTGGTCGAGCCGTCGCAGGGCTGGAAGGTGACGCCGGCGGATCTCGAACGTGCCGGCGTGCACGGTGTGCGGGCGCTGATCCTCAACAGCCCGAGCAATCCCACCGGAGCGGTCTACGGCCGCCAGGAGCTGGAGGAGCTGGCGAGCTTCTGCCGCGAGGGCGACTTCTTCATCCTCACCGACGAGATCTACGAGGACCTGGTCTACGGCGAGCAGGGCCATGTCTCGCTGGAGCAGGTCGCCCCGGATCTGCGGCCCCGCATCGTGCGCATCACCGGCCTGTCCAAGAGCTACGCCATGACCGGCTGGCGCGTGGGCTTCGGGCTGGCGGAGAAGGAGACCATCGACGCCATGACGCGGCTGCAGAGCCATTCCACCAGCAACATCTGCACGGTGGCCCAGAAGGCGGCCCTGGTGGCGTTCGATTGCCGCGACACCGTCGCGCGCATGCGGGACGCCTTCCACGAGCGGCGAGACGTGCTGGTGGAGGCGCTGCGCGACGTGCCGCAGGTGAGCTTCGAGATCCCCGAGGGGGCGTTCTATCTCATGCTCGATTGCCGTGCGGTGATCGACCCGGAGCGTCCGGAGGACGGGTGCTGGCGCCTGGCGAGCCACTTGCTCGAGCATCAGAAGCTGGCCACCATCCCGGGCAGGCCGTTCGGCGCCCCTGGTCATCTGCGCCTGAGCTTCGCCCGCGATGCGGTGGAGCTGCGCGAGGCCGTCGGCCGCCTCGCCGCCGGTCTCCGCGAGTTTCCCGGGTAGCCCGCCGTGTTCCTCGACGTTGCCACCATCCGGGTGCAGGCGGGCCGCGGCGGTGATGGCTGCGTCTCCACGCGGCGCGAGAAGTTCGTACCGCGCGGTGGGCCCGACGGCGGCAACGGTGGCCGCGGCGGCGACGTCTGGCTGGTGGCGGAGCCGGGCATGGGCACCCTCCTGGATTTCCGCTACCGGCGCGAGTATCGCGCGGGCGCCGGGAAGGCCGGCGGCGGGGCGCGCAAGACCGGCGCCGATGGGCAGGACCTGGAGATCCCCGTGCCGTGCGGCACCAGCGTGCTGCGCCTGCCCGACGAGACGGTGATCGGCGACCTCACCGAGCCGGGCCAGCGCCTGTGCATCGCCCGCGGAGGCAAGGGCGGCAAGGGGAACTGGGAGTTCCGCACCGCACGGAACCAGACCCCCATGAAGGCCACCAGCGGCCGGGACGGCGAGGCCATCGAGGTCCGCCTCGAGCTGCGCCTGATCGCCGACGTGGGCCTGGTGGGCGCTCCCAACGCGGGCAAGAGCACGCTGCTGTCGGTCCTGACGGCCGCACGGCCCCGGATCGCCGACTACCCGTTCACCACCCTGGCGCCCAACCTGGGGATCGTCGATCTGGGCGACTGGCGCAGCTGCACGCTGGCGGACATCCCCGGGCTGATCGAGGGCGCGAGCGAGGGGCGGGGCCTGGGCCACGAGTTCCTGCGCCACATCGAGCGGACCGGGGCGCTGCTGCTCATGGCCGACGCGACCGATCCCGATCCCACCGCGGCGCTCTCCATGCTCCGCGGCGAGCTCGAGCAGTACGGCGCGCGCCTGGAGACGCTGCCGTTCGCGGTGCTGCTGACCAAGGCCGATCTGCTCCCCGAGGAGACGGCCCGGTCCGTGGTGGAGCCCATCCGGGCATGGTGCAGCGACCATGGCGGCCGTGACGTGCTGCTCATCTCGGCCGTGCGCGGCGACGGCCTGCCGGACCTGCGGCGACTGCTCGGCGAGCTGCTGGTCGCCGGTCAGCCGGCGCCGCCGGCGGATCAGCCCCTGGGGACGCCCCCGCACCTGCGGGACGATCCCCCTGGCGGCGCCGACGCCGGAGACTGACCACCTCCTCCCGGAATCCGGATCCTGACATGACCCCTGGCGCCTGGGAGACCCTCACCCCGGATCATCCCTGCTGGCCGGCCGGCTGGCATCACCTCGCCGATCCGCCGCCGCGAGTGCTGGTCTGCGGACAGGCCGAGTGCCTGCGACGGCCCGCCCTGGCCATCGTGGGCACCCGCGGGGCCACGGCGCGCGGTCTGGCGGTGGCGCGGCGGCTGGCGGCCGACGCCGCGGCGCGGGGCTGGCTGGTGGTCAGTGGCCTGGCCCTGGGCATCGACGGCGAGGCCCACCGCGGCGCCCTGCAGGCGGGCGGCGTGACCGTCGCGGTCATGGGAACCGGTCCCGACCGCACCTATCCCGCCGGCCACCGCGACCTGCGCACACGGATCGAGCGTTCCGGCTGCACGGTCACCGAGACGCCACCCGGCGGCGGGGCCGGCGGACGCTGGCTGTTCCCGCGCCGCAACCGGCTCATCGCGGCCCTAGCCGACGGCGTGGTGGTGGTGGAGGCGCCCCGGCGCAGCGGCGCCCTGGTCACCGCCCAGCTGGCGGTGGACCTGGGGCGGACGGTCTGGGCCGTCCCCGGGCCGGTGGATTCCGCGGCCAGCGCGGGCTGCCATGCCCTGCTGCGCGAGGGGGCCATCCTCTGCGCCGGGGCCGACGATCTCGACGCCGCGCTGCCGCCCCCCGGGGGCCCTGCGGCCGACACCGGGCCGCCCCGGCCGGCAGCCGGCAGCGCGGCGCGCTGGATCCTCGACCGGCTGGATCTGGAGGGGATCCCGGCCGAGGATCTGCGGTCGCGCTGGCCGGGGACCGCCGCCATGTTCGGCGAGGGGCTGCTCGCCCTGGAGCTGGGGGGCTGGATCCGGCGCTTGCCCGGTGGCAGGCTGGCGCCTAGACTCTGGCGGTCCTGACGCGCCCCGCGCGCGCGACCTCCGTCCGCGATCGAGAGACCTGACGCCACCGTGGCCCACGTCCGCAAGACACTCGTGCAGTGGCGCGACTACGCCCTGCTGCGCCTGGTCTTCCTGCTCGCCAGGCCCCTGCCGTTCCGGGCGCTGCAGCGACTGGGCCGCGCCCTGGGCGTGTTCTGCTGGTACGCCGTCCCCTTCCGCAAGGGCGTCGTCCTGGAGAATCTGGCGGCCACCGTCGGCCGCGACCACGACCGCCACGGCCTGCACCGCCTCGGCCGGGACTTCTATGCCCAGCTCGGAGCCACCCTGCTGGAGTTCTGCGGCTACTGGCGGCTGCGGCCGGAACGGGTCCTCGCGCTGGTGGACGTCGAGGGCGCCGAGCATCTCGACGCGGCGGTGGCCGGGGGACGCGGCGCCCTGCTCATCTCCGGCCACTTCGGCAACTGGGAGCTGCTGGGCGCCTGGCTGTCCGCTCGCGGACACACCGTCCGCTTCCTGGTCAAGACCCAGTCCAACCCGCGCGTCGATCGCCTCCAGAACCGCCTGCGTGCCGAGGCGGGCGTGGGGATCGTCCGCGCCGGCCTCTCGGTGAAGGAGCTGGTCCGCGCGCTGCGTGGCGGGGGGCTCATCGGCCTGCTCGGCGATCAGGACGCCGGCCCCGGCGGCCTCTTCCTGGATTTCCTCGGTCGTCCGGCCAGCGTCTTCCGCGGGACCGCCCAGCTGGCGTGGAAGCTCCGGGTGCCGGTGGTCACCGGTTTCCTCGTGCGCGGCGAGGATGGACGGCACCGGGCGGTGATCCAGCCCCCCATCACCGTGGACCCCGCCTGGGACGAGGCCACGGCCATTCGCGAGATCACGGCCCAGCACACGCAACGTCTGGACGCCATGGTCCGTAGGTATCCCGATCATTACTTCTGGGTCCACCGCCGGTGGAAGACCCGTCCCGTGGAGGAACGCGCGTGATCGAAGTCCAGGATCTGGTCAAGCGGTACGGGGCCACCGTCGCGGTGGACCACCTCAGCTTCACCGTCGAACGCGGCGAGCTGTTCGGGCTGCTCGGCCCCAACGGCGCCGGCAAGACCACCACCATCTCGGTGCTCTCGACGCTCCTGCCTGCCGACGGCGGCCGGGCGGTGGTGGCCGGCTGCGATGTGGCGTCCGACGCCCAGGCCGTGCGCGAGCGGATCGGCGTCGTCCCCCAGGAGATCGCGCTCTACGAGGATCTCTCCGCCCGGGACAATCTGGAGTTCTGGGGGCGCCTCTATGGCCTGCGCGGCCGCGACCTCGCCCGCCGCACCGAGGCCATGCTCGCGGCCGTGGAGCTGGGCGAGCATGCGCGGCAGCGGGTGGGGTCGTTCTCCGGCGGCATGAAGCGTCGCCTGAACCTCGCCGCCGGCCTGATGCACGGACCGCAGGTGCTCTTCCTGGACGAGCCCACCGTGGGCATCGACGCCCAGGCGCGCAGCCGGATCCTGGAGATGATCCGCCGCCTGAACGAGGATGGCCTGACCATCCTCTACACCACCCACTACCTGGAGGAGGCCGAGCAGCTCTGCGATCGCATCGGGGTGATCGACCGCGGCCAGCTCGCCGCCCTGGGCGACAAGGAGGCCCTGATCCACCAGATCGGCCACGAGGACACGGTCCGCTTCGCCCTGGACGCCGCCACGCTGCCACGGCTGCGCGAGGCCGCGGCGGACTGGCCGGGCGTCACGGCGGTGGACCACGCCCGGGGGCAGGCCACGCTGCGCTGCGCCGACAGCGCGGAGACCTTGCCGGCGGTGCAACGGTGGCTCGCCGACGAGGGGCTGCGCCTGAGCGGCCTGGAGGTCCTGCGGCCCAACCTGGAGACCCTCTATCTGGACCTCACCGGCCGCGCGCTGAGGGAGTGACGCCATGCTGCGAGGACTCGGCGCCCTGGTGCGCAAGGACCTGCTCCGGCAGGTGAAGGACCCCCGGAGCCTGCTGATCTACGTGGCCGCGCCCCTGCTGCTGACGCTGATCATGGGCCTGAGCTTCGGCGGTGGCGTCTTCGGGCAGCAGGGGATCAGCGCCATCCCGCTGGCCATCTGCGGCGGGGAGCTCCCCGGCGGCCTGCAGGACCAGCTGGCGCAGGCGCTGCAGGAGACCGGACTCTTCCAGGTCTCGTGGACCGACACCGCCACCGCCGCCCGGCAGGTGCGCCGGGGGGAGGTGCAGGCGGCCCTGATCCTGCCGGATCGCCTGCTGGACCGGTTCTTCTCCCACGAGGAGGTGACCATCGAGCTGTGGAAGGATCCCAACAGCCTGGTCAAGGCGGGGATCGTCGAGAGCATCCTCACCGCGGTGGTCAGCCGGTGGCAGGCGGGCGAGGCCGCCTACCTCGCCCTGTGGCCGGAGACCCTGGAGGAGGACCTCGGCCCGCTGGCCGGCCCCTGGCAGGACCTGACCAGCGGCGAGCCCCGACGCATGCTCCGGGCCCTGCGCGAGGACGACGGTGCGCTGCGCCGCGACATGCTCGACCGCATGGAGCGCGGGACGGCGTTCTTCGAGACCATGCAGGAGCCGGTCGTCAGGCTCGAGCTGCATGACCGCCAGGACTGGGAGGCGGCCGGCGACGCACGGACCAGCCGCAACCTGTACGACTACTTCCTGCCCAGCTTCGCCGTGTTCTTCATGATGTGGAGCGCCGCGGCCATCGCCCGCGACCTGCACCGCGAGCGGGAGGCCCGCACCCTGGCCCGGTTGCTCACCGGGCCGGTGCATGTGGGGGCGGTGGTCCTGGGCAAGTGGATCACCACCCTGGTGATCGGCTCGGCCCAGCTGCTGGTGTTGCTGCTCTGCGGCGGGATCCTCTTCGGCGTGCGGGTCCTCGAGGCGCCGCTGGCCCTGCTGCTGGTGTCGGTGGCCACCGGGGCGGCGGCCGCCAGCGTCTACCTCGTGCTCGCGCTGCTGGTGCGCACGGAGAAGGCCATGGATGCCCTGACCACGGTCTTCACGCTGGTCAGCGGCATGGTGGGGGGCAACTTCTTCCCGGTGGACATCATGCCGGCCTCGCTGCACTACGCCGGGCTGGCGACCTTCAACTACTGGGCCAACCGCGCGTTCAGCGACCTGATCACCCATGGTCGTGGCCTGGTGGCGGTGATCCCGGAGCTGCTCGCGCTGGCCAGCATCGCCACGGTGGGGGTCCTGGTCGCCACGCTGGCGTTCAGCCTGCGGCAGCGGCAGGGGGTGGCGGCATGAACGGTGGCCTGATCACGACCATCATCGGACTGCGGTTGCGCCGCGTGGTGGCCGATCGCACCAACGTCATCTGGCTGCTGCTGATGCCCCTGGTCTTCAGCTACATGATGGGCCAGCTCATGGGGAACTGGTCCGCCAGCAGCAGCAAGCCCACCCTGATCGTCTACGGGGTGGCGCACGGTGGCGAGGTGATCGCACCGCTCCTGGCGCCCCTCGCCGAGCATCCGGATTTCCAGCTCGTGACCCGCGACACCTCCACCACCACGGCCCGGGCCCGGGCCCTGCTCGAGCAGCGACGGGTCTCCGGTGCGCTGCTGGTCGGCGAGGGTTTCGCCGACAGCGTCGCCGCGGGGCAGCGCCCGCCGCTGCGGTTCTTCCATGACACCGACCGCACCAGCAGCCAGCGAGTGCGCCAGGCGGTGGAGAGCGCCTTCGCCCACGTGGCGGTCCAGGCCACGGCGCGGACCCTCGTCGATCCCGACGCCGCGGCGGGGGATCCGGCGCTCGCCGCGGGCTTCGACGTGGCGATGTACGACAGCCTGATCGCCGATCCGCGGGTGGAATTGAAGGTGGCCACGCTGGGGCGTACGCGCGGCGAGGATCTCCTGGCCATCTCCGATGCCCGGCATCACTCCGGCCCCAGCTACACC